>JANJTH010000174.1 GCA_024711205.1 Planctomycetota bacterium
CGGCGCGCCGGCGGTCGCAGCCGCCGGCGACGCGGGCGGCGCCGCCGCGCCGCTCGAGCTCACGGCCGACGAGATCCGGGCGCGGCTCGCGGCCGGGGAGCCGGGCATGGAGGTGCTCGCGGCCCGCCTGCCCGAGACCGGCCAGCCCGTGCCGCTCGCGCCGCGCTGGGCCGAGGGCGACGAGTGGGTCGTCGAGACGTGGTACCTCCAGGAGCAGGCCTGCGACGCGACCTGGACCGGGCCGGCGCTGTGGCGCTTCCGCGTCGAGCGCGAGGTCCCGCTCGGCGGCGAGCCGTGCTGGGAGCTCGTCGTCACGCGCGCCGACGAGCCGCTCGCGCCGCCCGTCGTCGTGTGGGTCGCCCGCGCCACGGGCCGGCTCCAGGGCGTCGAGGCGACCGTCGCGCAGCAGGGCAAGCCGACCCGCACGCTCTGGCGCCCCGACGCCGGCGCGGGCGCCCACGCCGACGACCCGACCCTCGCGCTCCGCGCGCCGGTCACGTCCGCCCCGATCCGCCTCCCGGGCCCGGGCGCGATCGCCCGCACGGCGCCCGCCGGCCTCCCGTTCGCCCCCACGCCGGGCGGCGGCGACCTGCCGCCCGACGCGCCACCGGCTTCGTCCCTCGTGGGCGCGGGCGGCGGCTACCTCGACCTCGAGCTCACCGACCCGACCGACGGCACGCGAGTCCGCCAGCGCTGGGCGCCCGGCGACCTGCGCTGGCCCGTCGTGTCGCGCACCGAGACGACCGTCTCCTTCCGCCGCGGCTGACCCCGGCGCCCGCCGGGGCCCGCCGCGCGCCCCCCTCGCACACACCGACGGCCTCCGCGCCGCCCCCCAGAAGGTTCCCCATGTTGCGACGACTCCGCACGCTCGGCACGGCCGGGCTGCTCCTCTCCCTCCTGTCCCCGGGCCCCGCGCGGGCCCGCGAGATCGAGCTCGGCGACGTGAAGATCACGGCGCCCGGCGAGCGCGCGGGCCAGGCCGCCCTCACGCCGTGGTCGGGCCAGTGGTGGCCCATGTCCGACGGCAAGCTCGCGCTCGGCTGGAACGGGACGGGCGCCGACTTCACCTACGACCAGGCGGCGAAGCGCTACACCCGCGCCAACCCGAACAAGCCCGCGAGCGACCGCTCGCCGCTGCTCAAGTTCGACGCCTGGCGCCAGGCGCTCACGGGCCGGGACCCGGGCTCGGCCCTCGTCGAGCTCCACGGCGAGGGGAGCTTCCGCCACCACGTCCACGGCGACGAGAAGGAGCGGCTCGACCGCGAGGGGACCTCTTACTCGTGGTGGGGCCACTGCAACGGCTGGTGCGCGACCTCGATCCTCGTGCGCGAGCCGCAGGGCCCCGTCGAGGCGAGCGGGGTCCGCTTCGACGTGGCGGACCTCAAGGGGCTGCTCTCCGAGAGCCACTACGGGGTCGAGAGCGACTTCACCGGCCGGCGCTTCAACGCGCCCCCGGCCGCGACCCGCGAGGCGCGCGAGGAGGGCAAGCGCCTGCTCGCCGCGCTGACCGCGGGCCAGCCCGCGCCGGTGGCCGAGTACGTGGCCTGGTACGAGAAGGCCTACACGACCACCATGTCGGACACGGCCCGCCGCGCGGCGAAGCCGGCCGACTTCAAGGGCCAGCTCGAGGGCTACGAGCGGTGGTACGCCGACCGCTACGACGCGGCCTACGCCGACCTCGCCCCGCACGTGTTCCACCAGATCCTCGAGGCCGTGATCGGGCAGCGCCGGCTCGCGCTCGTGTTCGACGTGGACGCGGGCCCCGAGGTCTGGAACCACCCGGCCTACGCGTTCACCTCGAACCTCGAGCGCGTGCGGGCGTTCAGCGAGGGCGGCGCCCAGCGCACCGAGTGGCGGGCGCGGACCGTCGTGACCTACGGGACCGACGGCGTCTCGGCCTCGATCCTGGGCGTCGAGGCGTTCACGCGCACCTACACCTACACGCTCGTCACGGACGCGCAGGGCAAGCCGCTCTCGGGCGCCTGGACGGGCGCGAGCGTCGACGACCACCCCGACTTCGCGTGGCTGCCCACGCGCAACGCGCCGGGCGCCGACTCGAGCGAGAACCCGCGCATGCGCTGGGACGAGCTCTCGGCGCTCCTGCCGGCCGACCACGCGCCCGCGAGCGCGCGCCCGTTCGACCTCGCCGCCGACGGCGTGCTCGCGAGCGGCCGCCGGCAGGCGGGCGCCACGACGACCTGGGGCAACCCGGTCGCGACGGGCGCCGACGTGGTCCTCGGCGTGCGCCCGGCCCAGGGCCAGACGGTCGCGCGGGTGGTCTACTTCGAGCAGGCGGTCGAGCTCCAGAGCGGCTACCCGGTCGCGCGGCGCGTCGCGCTGACCCGGCTCGGCGAGTCGACGACCGGGCCGCGGTTCGAGGCGACGGCGCGGCTCGCGGCGGGCAAGCGCATGGTCCTCGCCTACGGCTACGCGGCCTCGGGCAAGCTGCTCGGGATCGACGAGCTCGTGCTCGACGTGGGCGGCCGGCCGGCCCCGGCGCCCGCGGACGACGCCTTCGAGCCGAACGACGCGCCCGCGACGGCGACGCGGCTCGGCCCGGGCGTCCACCGCGACCTCGTCTGCAACGACGACGACCACTTCCGCGTGACGCTCGCGTCGGCGGGTGACCTGACGGTCGCGATCGACTTCCGCAACGCGGAGGGCGACCTCGACCTCGTGGTGACCGGCCCTTCGGGCGAGGTCGGGCGCTCGCAGGGGACGACCGACCAGGAGCGCGTCGTCGCGCGCGGCCTGCCGGCGGGCGACTACGTGGCGCGCGTCTTCGGCTACGCGGGCGCGCGGGCCCGCTACGCGCTGACGATCGAGACGACCGCGAGCGCGCCGGCGCCCGGACCGGGGCCAGGCCCGGGGCCGGCGCCCGCGCCCGGCCCCACGCCCGGAGATGATCGGTTCGAGCCGAACAATGCGCGGGCGAGCGCCGCGGCGCTCCCGCTCGGCGTGACCCAGGGCCTCGCCTGCAACGACGACGACTGGTTCCGGGTCACGCTGCCCGCGGCCGGGAGCCTGACCGTCTCGATCACGTTCCGGCACGCCGACGGCGACCTCGACCTCGAGGTCACCGACGCGGCCGGCGCGGCCGTGGGCGAGAGCACGAGCGCGACCGACGGCGAGCGCGTGACCAAGTCCGGCCTCGCCGCCGGCGACTACCTCGTGCGCGTCCACGGCTACCGGGGCGCCCGGGCGCCCTACGCGATCGAGGTCCAGACGGCGCCCTCGGGCGGCGTGACGCCCACCCCGACCCCGACGCCCACGCTCGGGACGGGGACGATCACGGCGAGCGTGCTGAACGTCCGCCGCGGCCCCGGCACGACCCACGCGATCGTCACGACGCTCGCCAACGGCCGCGCCGTGACGCTCCACGAGGAGCGCTCCGGCTGGCTCCGGGTCACCTGGCCCGGCTCGCCCTCGGGCGAGCTGTGGGTCTCCGGCAGCTACGTCCGCCGGTAGGCCCCGCCGTCCGTCACGCACCGCCCACCCAGCGCGGGGCGCGCCTCTCCCCAGGGGGCGCGCCTCGCGCGCTTCCGGAGCCCCCGCCGGGGCCAGGGTGAGGCAGGGGGGGGCGCCGGGCCCGGGTCCCGAGCGCAGCGACACAACCCATTGAGAATCTGTGGCTTCTGCTGCGCCCGCGAGTTCTCCCGAATTTCTCCTCAAGGTTCCCCCGGGGGCTGCCGAAGAGGGGGACAGGTAAACGGCAAGCCGGTCGTCGGGCGTGCGGCGTGGGGCCTCCAGAGGACACCCCGCACGAGACCCAGGTGGCGCACCGGCACCCCCGCGGCGGAGCGGGGTCAACAGAAGGAAAGGACGGTCGTCGTGGCCAAGTCGTTCGAGTCGGGTCGGTTCCCCTCCAACCCGTCGGATAGCGGCGTTTTCCTGCTCGATCCCAAGGACCGCGCGGAGCTCCAGGCCTGGGGCCAGGGGCTCGGCGAGGAGACCGAGGACGAGGCCCACGAGCGCTTCCTCGCGCAGGCCCGCCGCCTGCCGCAGGTCCGCCTCGAGAAGGTCATGAAGATCCGCGAGGAGATCGCCGCGGGCACCTACATGACCGAGGAGAAGCTCGAGGCCACCGTCGAGCGCCTGCTCCAGGTCCTGCGCGGCCGCTAGGCCGCCCGCGAGGCCGCTCCGACCCGAGCCTCCCCGCCGGGCCCCCCGGGGCCCGGCGCTCGAGCGCGCGGGCCGCACCCCGCGCCGGTCGACCTCACGCGACTCCACTCCGAAGGGCCAGGCGCCCCCGCCTACCCACCCCGCCCGACCATCCCCACACGCGAAGTGGGTGAAGCCCGCGGGGTTTCACCCACTTCGCGTCCGGCTGAAGAAGGGCACGGCGGTCGGCCGGAGCGCGTAGCGCTTGCCCGAGACCTCGACCTCCCAGCCGTCCGTCCGCTCGGCCTCGCCGCGCGGCACGTAGGCCAGGCAGATCACCTTCCCGAGCGTGGGGCTCTTCGTCCCGCTCGTGACCTTGCCGACCGGGGCGCCGCCCGCGAGGACCGTGGCGCCCTGGCGCGGGATCCGCCCGTCGGGGACCTCGAAGCCGAGCAGCTTGCGGGCCGGCCCGCGCTCGCGCACGGCGCGCAGCGCGTCGCGCCCGTAGAAGTCGCCGGCCCCGAGCTTCACGGCGAAGTCGAGCCCCGCCTCGAGCGGGTCGGTCTCGCGGTCGAGCTCGTGGCCGTAGAGGGCCATGCCGGCCTCGAGCCGGAGCGTGTCGCGCGCGCCGAGCCCGATCGGCCGGATCCCGTGCGCGGCCCCGTGCGCGAGGAGCTTCTCCCACAGCCACTCGGCGCGCGCGGCGTCGAACACGAGCTCGTAGCCGATCTCGCCCGTGTAGCCCGTGCGCCCGACGAAGCACGGCTCGCCCAGCACGAGCCCGCCCGCGCTGCAGTAGTACTTGACCTTCGTGAGGTCGAGGTCGGTGAGGGGCTGGAGGACCTCGGGCGCCTTCGGCCCCTGGACCGCGATCATGGCCCAGCGGTGCGTCTCGTCCTGGAGCTCGACGTCCCCCGCGAGGCGCGGGCGGATCCACTCGAGGACCGCCTCGCGGTTGCTCGCGTTGACGACGAGCAGGATCGCCTCGGGGAGCACGTAGTAGATCGCGTCGTCGATCGCCTTGCCCTGCTCGTCGGTGATCACCGCGTAGCGGGCGCGCCCGACCGGGGTCGCGGGCACGTCGTTCGTGAGGAACCGGTCGAGCGCGCGCGCCCGGTCCGGCCCGGTCAGGCGCAGGCGCCCCATGTGCTGGAGGTCGAACAGGCCGACGCCCTCGCGCACGACCTTGTGCTCGGCGACGATCCCCTCGTACTGGACCGGCATCTCCCAGCCGCCGAACTCGACCATGCGCCCACCGTGCGCTCGGTGCCACGCGTTGAGGGCCGTCCGCTGCACGCCGCCTCCTGACCCGCGCCCCGGGGCGCGGCGGCGCGATCCTACTGCGAGGTCGGGCGGACGGTACCTGACGCCTCCATGCGCCCCCCCACCCCCCTTGCCCTTGCCCTTGCCCTCCGTCTTCTCTTCCCTCCCCCCCACTCTCCCGCGCCCCAACGCCCGCGGCCTACCCGGACGGGTGCGCCGCTTTCCGCGCGCTGCGGGGTGTCCCGGCTGGGGGCGCCGCGCTCGCCGCGCTCGCCGCGCTCGCCGCGAGGAGGGACCATGCCGATCGAAGGGGACCGGGTCCGGGTCGAGGTCGACGGGCGCGAGGAGCAGGGGCGGGTCGTGTGGCTCGACGCGCGCCGGCTCGACGTGGCCTACGAGTGGGCGGAGGGCGTGCTCGTCCAGTCGAGCCAGTGGCCGCTCCTCGGGTTCCGCTTCCCCCCGTGGGCCGAGGGGGGCGCGCCCACGCCCGAGGGCGTGGCCCGGGCCGAGCAGCTCCTGGGCGAGCTCGCGCGCCAGGCCGCCCGGGTCGTATCCCACCGGGCCGCGCTCGCCGCGCTCGCGCGCCAGGCCGCCGAGGCCATGCGGGCCGACGGCGCCTGGGCCGAGGCGATCTCCCCGGAGGACCTGGCGGCCGCGCGCCGTCACCTGCGCCACGCGCGCCGCCGGGAGGGGCTCGACCAGCGGACGTCGCGGTCCGAGGAGCGAGCGCTCGCCGCCCGGGCGTCCGTCGCCTCCCAGGCGTGGAGCGACCTGCTCGGGCGCGTCGGGGGCCTCTGCCAGGAGCGCCTGGGCTGGGCGCTCTCCGGCCCGGCCCTCGAACACGTCGTCGCACAGGCCGCCCCGTGGGCGGTCCCGGCCCGGGGGTAGCCGGACGCGGGGGCCGGCAGGCGGTCGCTCCGCCCCGGGTCGCGCCGCGGCTCTCCCGCCGCGGGCCCGCCCTCGCGACGCGTCGGGCTCACCCCCGCGCGCCACGCCCCCGCAGCGCGCCGGCGCTCCCCCGCGCGCCACGCCGACGCGCGCGCACGTCGGTTAGCCTCGACGCCGTGGCGTCCACGGACCTGCCGCGCGCCCGGGGCGCGCCCGACCCGCTCGGCCTCGGCGCCCCCGGCGGGCGCCTCGACGTGTTCCTCGCCACGAGCGGGACCGCGGTCCTCCTCGCGCTCCTGCTCGCGCACGCGCTCGGGCCGCTCGCCGAGGGCGCCCCGCTCCGGGCGGCCGCGCTCGCCCTCGCCGTCGGGCTCCCCCCCGTCCTCGCGCTCGCCCGCGTCCCGCGCGACCGCGGGGGCTGCGTCGCCGTGCCCGCCGGGCTCGCGCTGTTCGCGCTCGCCTGGGCGCTCGGCCGGCCCGGGCTCGAGGCCGCGCTGCTGCTCGGCGCGCCCTCGTGGGCGCTCGCCGCGTGGGCGCTCGCGCTGCGCC
>JANJTH010000190.1 GCA_024711205.1 Planctomycetota bacterium
TCGGCGCTGCGGGCGCGCGCGGAGGACCGCCCGCGCGACCGCGTCCGCGGCCGCGTCGTCGGGGAGCGCGATCGCCTCGAGCGCCGAGGCGAGCGGCCGCGGCGCGCCGGCCGCGTCGAGCGCGAGGAACAGCGCCCAGCGCGCGCCCTCGGCCGCCGGGAGCGGGTCGTCCGCCGCGTGCCCCGCCCCGTCGCCCCGCGGGAGCCGCCACGACGGGCGTAGGGGTCCCTGGAGCGTGCGCTCCGTCGCGAGCTCGAGGTGCCCGGCCTCGCGCGCCGTGACCCGTGCCACGAGCACGAGGTCGCAGCGGTCGACGAGCGCCGCGACCGTGCAGGCCTCGCGGTCGACCTGGGCCCGGGCGGGCCCGACGAGGGCCAGGAGCGCGGCCGCCGCGCCCACCCCGGCCCGGCGGCCGGCCGCGGCGACGCGGGGCACGGCTACTCGTCGCGCCCGAGGTTCCGGTCGAGCCGGGCCCGGCTCCCGGCCTCGAAGGCGGCCCGCGGGTCGGACATGAGCGCCCGGTTCGTCTGCGCGTGCATGAGCCCGAGCGGGTCGGACCCGTCGTGCTCGAGGCCGACCGAGTGCCCGATCTCGTGCGCGAGGACGCTCCCGAGCGCGTGGCTCCAGTCGTCGATCGCCCGCAGGACCGCCGCCATGCGCCGGTCGTCCTCGGCCGTCCCGTCGCCGAGGCGGTAGCGCCCGTCGAGGAAGCGCCGGTCGGTCGCGCGCAGCGGCGGGGAGAGCGTGGAGGCCTCGCCGAAGATCACGCGCGGGAACAGCCCCATGCGCCCGTCCCGCGCGTTGTCCTCGCGGCGCCGGTTGCCCTCGTCGTACCAGGAGTTGCCGAGCGTGCCCGAGAACCAGCGGTGCCGCCCGCCCACGACCTGGCGCGAGTGGTCGACGCCCGGGCGGCCCGCGGGCGCCGCGACCGTGAACGAGATCCTCCAGCTCACGCCGGGGACCGGCTCGCCGCGCGGCGTGCGGCCGTACTTCCGCGCGCACCACGAGACCATCTGGCCGACGACGAGGTCTCGCGCGAGCCGATCGGTCTCGGCGTCGCCCGAGCGGAGCCCGTGCGCGGCGAGGTCCTGCAGCAGCGCGGCCGCGCGCGACGCGACGTCGACGTGCCACACGTCCGTCCCGGGCCAGGCCCGGAAGGCCGACGGCGGGACGCCGACGCGCGGCTCGTCCGGCGCGGGCGGGTTCGGCGGGGTCGGCGGCGCGGGCGGGGTCGGCGCCGTGGGCGCGAAGCGGACCTCGTGGACGGCGCCGGGGAGCGCGTCGGGGAACGAGAGCGGCCGCGAGCCCTCGCCGCGCGCGAGCGGCGCGCCGTCCTCGGCGCGCAGCGCGGCCCCGAGGAGCAGGCGCACCTCGCGGCCCGCGCGGAACGGCCGCGCCGGCGTGAACGTGGCCCGCGCGGGCGACGCCCCGGGCGCGAGGCGCCCCGGGAGCGGCGCGAACGTCCCGCCCGGGACGTCGTCCTGGTCCTCGAAGGCGGCCCACGCGCCGGGCGCGTCGAGCGAGGCCGGGTCGAGCGCCCGGCTCAGCGCGAGCTCGAGCCGCGGGGTCGCGTCGGCGGGCCCGCGCTCGGGGAGGAGCCCGGTGACGACGAACGGCGGGAGGACGACGCGCTGCCCCCGCTCCTGCACGCGACGCGTCCCGCCGCGCGCGGTCGGGAGCTCGCACCAGCCCGTGAGCCGCCCGTCACGGCCGACGACGTAGCGCGCCGCGAGCGGGCGGCGCGCGTCGTCGGCGAGCGCGCCGGTGAGCCCGCGCCGGGGGAACGCGACCGTGAGGACGCCGCCGCCCGCGAGCGCGCCCGGACCCACGAGGTCGTCGCCCCCGTCGCCGGGGCTCCGCGTGACCACGAGCGCGCCGTCGGGGCCCGCGGCGACGACGAGCGTGGCCCGGACGGTCCGGCCGAACACCCACCAGCCCGTGCGCCCGCGGAGCTCGTAGCGCCCGACCACCTCGGACGGGGCCGGCGGGTCCTGCGCGGCCGCGGGGCCGACGGCGAGCGAGGCGAGCAGGGCGGCGGCGGTGAGGGCGGGGCGGAGCTGGCGCATGCCGGGACGCTACCAGGCGCCCGGGTCGCGCCGCCAGCGCGCCGGCCCGCGCCGCCAACGCGCCGGCCCGTGCCGCCAGCGCGCCGGCCCGTGCCGGCCCGTGCCGGCCCGTACCGGCCCGTGCCGGCCTCAGGTCGCGGTCGGGCGGACCTCGACGACCGGGGCCGGGAGCGCGGCGAAGCGGCGCTCGACGAAGAAGCAGTTCGCGCGCGGGTTCGCGCCCTCGACCTCGACCCACGTCCAGCCCTTCTCGCGCGCGAAGGCCTCGGTGAAGGTCCGGTGCTCCGCGTCGCTCGGGCGCCGGCCGTGCCGGTCGTGGAAGTAGACGGCGGTCGAGCAGAACTGGGTCGCGTTGCCGCAGGGCGAGCGGCCGCGGCCCTCGAACGTGCGGGCCACGAGCTCGCGCGCGCCCGCGGGGAGCTCGGCCCAGGGGCGGCGCTGGAGCTCGACGTGCCGGCGGAGCTGCCAGCGGCCCGGCTCGACCTCGACCATGGGCGTGCCCCGCCGCCGGTGGCGGTCGATCGCCCCCTGGCTCTTGAGCCAGGGCTGGAGGGGCGTGCAGTAGGCGCGCACGAACGCGCGGAACGTCGGGTAGAGCTCGCGCACCGGCCGGAGCGTGTACGAGTTGAGCATGCACCACAGCACGGCCTCGTCGTCCGTGCCCCCGCGCCCGCCCGACTCGCCCACGAGCATGCGCGCGGCCCACGGCAGGTCGTCGGCCGCGAGCGGGAGCGGCGCGCCCACGCCGTCGCGCCGGACGAGCGCGCCGGGGCGCGTGGGCTCCTGCGCCCGGGCCGTCGACCACGGGGCCGCGAAGGGCGCGAGCGCGCCGGCGACGGGGGCGAGCGCGAGCAGGCGGAGCAGCTCGCGGCGGGTCGGGGCGGCGATGGCGAGGGCGTCGGGGCGCACGAGGGACCTCCGGGCGAAGGGGGGCGACGGCGCGAAGGTAGCGCGCCGCGCGGGGCCCCGTCACCGGTGCACCCGGCGCACACCCGCGTGCGGGCCGCGCACGCGGGTGTGCGCCCGGGCTGGACGCGGGCGGACCGATCGGGGAGACTCGCGCGCACAGTGAACGATCGTTCAGCATTCGAAGGGAGCGGCAGATGCGCGGGTTGAAGGACAAGGTCGTGATCGTGACGGGGGCGGGGCGCGGGATCGGGCGGGCGACCGCCGAGCGCTTCGCCGAGGAGGGGGCCGTCGTCGTCGCGGCGGACCTCGACGAGGCCGGCGTGCGCGAGGTCGCGGACGCGCTCCAGGCGCGCGGCCTCCGCGCGCACGCGGCCCGGCTCGACGTGGCGGACCGCGAGGGCGCCCGGGCGTTCGTGGCCGCGGTCGAGGCCGAGCACGGGCGGATCGACGTGCTCGTGAACAACGCCGGGATCCTGGCCGACGCGACCCTCGCGAAGCTCACCGACGAGCAGTTCGAGCGCGTGCTCCGCGTGAACCTCCAGGGGACGTTCGTCATGGCCCAGGAGGTCGCCGCCCGCATGAAGCCGCGCAAGGCGGGCGCGATCATCAACGCGTCGTCGGTCGTCGCGCTCTACGGCAACTTCGGGCAGACGAACTACGTGGCGAGCAAGGCCGGCGTGATCGGCATGACGCGCGTGTGGGCCCGCGAGCTCGGCAAGGACGGGATCCGCGTGAACGCCGTCGCGCCGGGGTTCGTCGAGACCGACATGACCCGCCAGATCCCGCCCAAGGTGACCGAGATGCTCGTGGCGAAGGTCCCGCTCCAGCGCATGGCGCAGGCGAGCGAGCTCGCGAGCGTCTACGCGTTCCTCGCGAGCGACGACGCGAGCTACATCACGGGCGCCGTGATCTCGGTCGACGGCGGCGTCGTCATGTAGCCCGCGCGGGCGCCGACCCCGGCCGCGCGCGGCCGGGGTCAGCGCCGCTCGAGCTCGAGGACGAGGCCGGTGGCCGTGCCCGCGAGGAGGCGGCGGCCGCCGTCCTCGAAGCGCAGGCACGTGATCACGTCGCGCGAGGCCTCGAGCGCGACCCGCTCGACGAGCCGCCCGTCGCGGGGGTCCCACAGGCAGAGCGCGCGGTCCATACCCGCCGAGGCGCCGAGGTCCCCCGCGGGCGAGAGCGCGACCGCGGTCAGGGTCCCGGCGTGGAGGCGCGCCTCGCGCTCGCCCCGCCCGGCCTCGAGGTCCCACCAGCGCAGGGCGCCGTCCGCCGCCCCCGTCACGACCCGGGCCCCCGGGCCCGGCGCGAGCGCGAACGCCCCGGGCCGCCCGGCCGGCGTCGCCACGCGGGTCCGGAGCGGGCCGCGCGGCGCCGCCCACAGCGCGAGCGACGCGCCCTCGGCCTCCGCGCCCCAGGTGACGACCCGCCCGTCCTCGAGGCGCGCGAGCGCGACGACGTGGGCCCCGTGCGCGCGCCAGGCGGGCCGGGGGGCCGCCGCGGGCGCCGCCGTGAACAAGTCGACGAAGCCCGCCCCGTTCCCCGCGAGGACCCCGCCGTCCGGGAGGAGCGCCACGGCCCCGAGGGCCACCGTGCTCGTCACCTCGAGCCCGGGCGCGCCGTCGGCGACGCCCACGACGCGGAGGCGGCCGCCCGTCCACACGGCGGCGACGCGGCGCCGCGCCGCGTCGAGGTCCAGCGCGGCCGCCCAGCCGTCGTGGGCGGCGAGCACGGCGCCGTCGGGCCAGCGCCGCAGCGCGCCGTCGGCG
>JANJTH010000228.1 GCA_024711205.1 Planctomycetota bacterium
GACGCTCGCCGGGTCGTCGGCGCCCGAATACGCGGGCGACGCGGCCAAGGCGAACCCCGAGGAGCTGCTGGCGGCCGCGCTCGCGTCGTGCCACATGCTCACGTTCCTCGCGGTCGCGGCGAAGAGCCGGCTCGTCGTCGAGGCGTACGAGGACGAGGCCGTGGCGGAGCTGGGCAAGAACGCGGCGGGGAAGCTCGCCGTGACGAAGGTCACGCTCCGGCCGCGCGTGACGTGGGGCGGCGAGGCGCCGAGCGCCGAGCGGCTCGCGGGGCTGCACGACAAGGCCCACGCGAACTGCTTCGTCGCCAACTCGGTCACGGCCGAGGTCGTGATCGAGCCCGTCGCGTGAGCGTCGGGGTCGTCGTCGTCCTGTCGATCCTCTGCTGCGGGCTCATGCTCGCCGTCTACTGGCCCGCCGTCGACGACCCGGACGCGCGGCGGCCGCGGCAGCCCCCGCGCGGCTGAGCCATGGCCCGCGCCGGCCTGCCGGGCGTGACCGCCGGCGCGGGCTCGTCCCACGGCTGGCACGACGGGGCGCGCGGGGGCTATGGTCTCGGTCCACGGCGCGGCGGCCACGGGTTTGCAGAGCCCCGGATTCCACTGTCCACGCGCGGGAGGGCCGTCCCATGTCCATGACGCCGACCTCGATCCTCGTCCCGATCGACGGGAGCCCGCTCGGGGACCGCGCGATCGACCTCGCCGTCCGGATCGCCCACGCGGACGGCGCGCGGCTCGTCCTGTTCCGGGCCGTCCCCGAGGGCACCCTCGGCGAGGTCGAGGCGGCGCTCGACGGGGCGCGGGCGGAGGTCGAGGCGCTCGCGGCGCGCCACGCGGCCGCGTCGGGCCTCGTGGTCGAGGGGCGGGTCGGCCACGGGGACCCGGCCCGCGCGATCCTCGCGGCCGCCGAGGAAGCGGGCGCCGGGCTGATCGTGCTCTCGACCCACGGGCGGACCGGGGTCCGGCGCGCCCTGCGCGGGAGCGTCGCGGAGGCCGTCCTGCGCGACGCGCCCGTCCCGGTGCTCGCGGCGACGCCGGCGGCGCTCGAGGCCGGGCGCCCGCTCCGGCGGATCGTCGTCGCGCACGACGGCAGCGACGCGTCGCGGACGGTCCTCCCCGCCGTGCTCCGGCTCGCGCGCGCCTTCGACGCGCAGGTCGCGCTCCTGCGCGTCGAGCCCTACCGGATGCAGCCGCTCCCCTCGCCCCTCGTCGTGCCCGTGTGGGACAAGAAGCTCGTCGAGCGGAGCCTCGCGGTCGACCGCGACCTGGCCGAGGCCGCGGGCGTCTCGGTCGAGGTCGAGGCGGTCTACGGCCCGCTCGTGGGCGAGATCCTCCGCGCCGCCGAGGACGCGGACCTCGTGGCGCTCACGACGCACGGGCGCAGCGGCCCCTCACGCTGGGTCATGGGCTCGGTCGCCGAGGAGGTGCTCCGGCGCTGCCCGCGGCCCGTGCTCGTCGCCCGGCGCGCGGAAGATTGAGACCAGGCCCCGACCGCCGCGCAATGCGCGCGCGGCGGTCGGCAGCCTGGGCGGGCGACCTCCGCGCCTCCGCGGGGCCCTGCGACGCACGACGCGCATGAGAGGGCAGTGTTCATGAGTGACGCCAAGAAGTTGACGACCGCGGCCGGTGCGCCGGTCGTCGACAACCAGAACGTACTCACCGCCGGGCCGCGCGGGCCGCAGCTCCTCCAGGACGTGTGGTTTCTCGAGAAGCTCGCCCACTTCGACCGGGAGGTGATCCCCGAGCGGCGCATGCACGCCAAGGGCTCGGGCGCCTTCGGCAAGTTCACGGTCACGCACGACGTGTCGCGGCTCACGCGCGCGAAGGTCTTCTCGGCCGTGGGCAAGGAGACCGAGGTCTTCGTGCGCTTCTCGACGGTCGCGGGGGAGCGCGGCGCGGCCGACGCGGAGCGGGACATCCGCGGGTTCGCGCTCAAGTTCTACACGGAGGAGGGCAACTGGGACCTCGTCGGGAACAACACGCCCGTGTTCTTCCTCCGCGACCCGCTCAAGTTCCCCGACCTGAACCACGCGGTGAAGCGCGACCCGCGGACGAACCTCCGCAGCGCGCGGAACAACTGGGACTTCTGGACGTCGCTCCCCGAGGCGCTCCACCAGGTCACGATCACGATGAGCGACCGCGGGCTCCCGGCCAGCTACCGGCACATGAACGGCTACGGGAGCCACACGTTCAGCCTGATCGACGCCCAGGGCGGGCGGGTGTGGGTCAAGTTCCACCTGAAGACCCAGCAGGGGATCCGGAACCTGACCGACGCCGAGGCGGAGGCGCTCGTCGGCAAGGACCGAGAGAGCCACCAGCGCGACCTGTTCGACGCGATCGAGCGGGGTGACTTCCCGCGCTGGACCATGAAGCTCCAGGTCATGACGGAGGAGCAGGCCGCCCGCTGCCCGTTCAACCCGTTCGACCTGACGAAGGTCTGGCCGCACGGAGACTACCCGCTCCAGGAGGTCGGCGTCCTCGAGCTGAACCGGAACCCGGCGAACTACTTCGCGGACGTCGAGCAGGCCGCGTTCAACCCGGCCAACGTCGTCCCGGGGATCGGCTTCTCGCCCGACAAGATGCTCCAGGGGCGCCTGTTCTCGTACGGCGACGCGCAGCGCTACCGCCTGGGCGTGAACCACCACCTCATTCCGGTGAACCGCGCGCGCTGCCCCGTGCACGCGTCGCACCGCGACGGCGCCATGCGCGTCGACGGCAACCACGGCGGCACGCTCGGCTACGAGCCGAACAGCTACGGCGAGTGGAAGGAGCAGCCCGCGTTCCGCGAGCCGCCCCTCGCGCTCTCGGGGGCGGCCGACCACTGGAGCCACCGGGCGGACGACGCGGACTACTTCTCGCAGCCCGGCGCGCTGTTCCGCAAGATGTCGCCCGGCGAGCGGCAGGCCCTGTTCGAGAACACGGCCCGGGCCATGGGGGACGCGCCCGAGGCGATCAAGCGCAAGCACGTCGCCCACTGCGCGCAGGCGGATCCGGCCTACGGGGCGGGCGTCGCGGCCGCGCTCGGCCTCCAGGGCTGAGCCGACCGGCGAGGCCGGGCGCGGGGCCGCCCCGCGCCCGGCCTCGCCGTCAGCCGCCCCGTCCTGCCCGCGCGGCCCGGGGGGGCC
>JANJTH010000229.1 GCA_024711205.1 Planctomycetota bacterium
GACGCTCGCCGGGTCGTCGGCGCCCGAATACGCGGGCGACGCGGCCAAGGCGAACCCCGAGGAGCTGCTGGCGGCCGCGCTCGCGTCGTGCCACATGCTCACGTTCCTCGCGGTCGCGGCGAAGAGCCGGCTCGTCGTCGACGCCTACGAGGACGAGGCCGTGGCGGAGATGGGCAAGAACGCGGCCGGGAAGCTGGCCGTGACGAAGGTCACGCTCCGGCCGCGCGTGACGTGGGGTGGCGAGGAGCCGAGCGCCGAGCGGCTCGCAGGGCTGCACGACAAGGCCCACGCGAACTGCTTCGTCGCCAACTCGGTCACGGCCGAGGTCGTGGTCGAGCCCGTCGCGTGAGCGTCGGGGTCGTCGTCGTCCTGTCGATCCTCTGCTGCGGGCTCATGCTCGCGGTGTACTGGCCGGCCGTCGACGACCCGGACGCGCGGCGGCCGCGGCAGCCCCCGCGCGGCTGAGCCACGGCCCGCGCAGGCCTGCCTGGCGCGACCGCCGGCGCGGGCTCGTCACGCCGCTGGCACGACGGGCCACGCGGGGGCTATGGTCTCGGTCCACGGCGCGGTGGTCGCGGGTTTGCTCCGGCCCCGGGGTCACTGTCCGCGCGCGGGAGGGCCGTCCCATGTCCATGACACCGACCTCGATCCTCGTCCCGATCGACGGGAGCCCGCTCGGGGACCGCGCGATCGACCTCGCCGTCCGGATCGCCCACGCGGACGGCGCGCGGCTCGTGCTGTTCCGGGCCGTCCCCGAGGGCACCCTGGGCGAGGTCGAGGCGGCGCTCGACCGGGCGCGGGCCGAGGTCGAGGCGCTCGCGGCGCGTCACGCGGCCGCGTCGGGCCTCGCGGTCGAGGCGCGGGTCGGCCACGGAGACCCGGCCCGCGCGATCCTCGCGGCCGCCGAGGGCGCGGGCGCCGGGCTGATCGTGCTCTCGACCCACGGCCGGACCGGGGTCCGGCGCGCCCTCCGCGGGAGCGTCGCCGAGGCCGTCCTGCGCGACGCGCCCGTGCCCGTGCTCGCGGCGACGCCGGCGGCGCTCGAGGCCGGGCGCCCGCTCCGGCGGATCGTCGTCGCGCACGACGGCAGCGACGCGTCGCGGACGGTCCTCCCGGCCGTGCTCCGGCTCGCGCGCGCCTTCGACGCGCAGGTCGCGCTCCTGCGCGTCGAGCCCTACCGGACGCAGCCGCTCCCCTCGCCGCTCGTCGTGCCCGTGTGGGACAAGAAGCTCGTCGAGCGGAGCCTCGCGGTCGACCGCGACCTGGCCGAGGCCGCGGGCGTCTCGGTCGAGGTCGAGGCGGTCTATGGCCCGCTCGTGGGCGAGATCCTCCGCGCCGCCGAGGACGCCGACCTCGTGGCGCTCACGACGCACGGGCGCAGCGGCCCCTCGCGCTGGGTCATGGGCTCGGTCGCCGAGGAGGTGCTCCGCCGCTGCCCGCGGCCCGTCCTCGTCGCCCACCGCGCGGAGGCCTGAACCGGGGCCGGCCAAGAGCCTCGCGCGGACCGGCCCGCCGCGGCCGGGCGCCGGGGCCGCAGGCGTGGCCGGGCGCGGCGCGCGGCGCATGCACGAGGGGAGGGCTGGAGCGTGGGCTGGACCGACCTGTGGGACGCGCGGCGCTGCTCCGCCGCGGACGCGGTGGCCCGCGTGAGGAGCGGCGACCGCGTCGTGCTCTCGAGCAACGCCGGGGCGCCGCTCGAGCTCGAGGCCGCGCTGTGCGCGCGCGCGGGCGCGCTCGAGGGCGTCGAGGTCACGTCGCTGCTCACGCTCGGCGGCGCGCCCTACGCCGAGCCCGGGCTCGAGCGGAGCTTCCGGGCGAACTGCCTGTTCATCGGCGAGAACCTGCGCGGCGCGGTGGCCGAGGGCCGGGCCGACTTCACGCCCGTGTTCCTGTCCGAGATCCCGCGCCTGTTCGCGACGCGCCTGCCCGTGGACGTCGCCGTGATCCAGGTCTCGCCGCCCGACGCGCACGGGTTCTGCTCGCTCGGCGTGTCGGTCGACGTGGCGCTCCCCGCCGCGCGGCTCGCGCGCACGGTCCTGGCCGAGGTGAACGCGCGCTGCCCGCGCACGCACGGCGACGCGTTCCTGCACGTGTCGCGCATGGACGCGATCGTCGAGGTCGACCGGCCGCTCCCCGAGCACGCGCCCGACGCGCCCGACGAGGTCTCGCGGCGGATCGGCGAGCGCGTGGCCGCGCTCGTCGAGGACGGCGACACGCTCCAGCTCGGGATCGGCGCGATCCCCGACGCGGTGCTCGCGTGCCTCGACGACCGGCGGGACCTCGGGATCCACACGGAGATGTTCTCGGACGGCGTCATGCGCCTGGCCGAGCGCGGCGTGATCACGGGCGACAGGAAGCCGCTCGGGCGGGGCAAGATCGTCGCCTCGTTCGTCATGGGGAGCGAGGCGCTCTACCGCTGGGTCCACGACAACCCCGCGATCGAGATGCGCCCGTCGGACTACACGAACGACCCGGTCCGCGTCGCGCAGCACGACCGGATCGTGTGCGTGAACTCGGCGATCTCGGTCGACCTGACCGGGCAGGTGAACTCCGACTCGATCGGGCGGCGGCTCTACTCGGGGATCGGCGGGCAGGTCGACTTCATCCGCGGGGCGGCGCGGGCCGCCCACGGGCGGCCCGTGATCGCGCTGCCCTCGACGGCGCGGGGCGGGAGCGTGTCCCGGATCGTGCCCGAGCTCGCGCCGGGCGCGGGCGTCGTCACGTCGCGCGGCGACGTGCACTGGGTCGTGACCGAGCACGGCGCCGTCGACCTGTGGGGGAGGACCGTCCGCGAGCGCGCCCGCGCGCTCGTCGAGCTCGCCCACCCGCGGTTCCGCGAGGAGCTCGCGGCGGCGGCCGACCGCGTCGGGCGGTAGCGCCAGCGGGGCGCGGACCCCGCACGCCGGGTCGGCGCGGGCCCCGCGCGGCGCGGACC
>JANJTH010000250.1 GCA_024711205.1 Planctomycetota bacterium
GCGCGCCGGACGGCGCGCGCGGCCTGTGGATCGAGGTCGAGGTCGAGGGCGCGGGCGAGCCTGGCGGCCAGGGGGGAGGCGCCGCGGCGCGGGGCCTGGCCCGGCTCGCGGGCGAGCACACGCACGTGGCCGCGCTCCGGCGCGGCGACGTGGACCTGCCGGTCCCCGCGTGGTCGGCGCCGGCCCCGACGGCGGGCGGGGTGGGCGGAGAGGACGGGGGGGAGGGGGCGGACGGGAACGGCGCGGGGCCGCCCGGCCGGCCTCGCTCGCTCGCGGACGCGCTCGCGCGGGCACGCGCGCTCGACGAGGCCGCGCTCGCGGCGCTCCTCGCGGGCCACGACGTGAACGTCGAGGCCGCCCGGCGCGGGGGCGTGGACCTGGAGGCGCTCCTCGCGCGCGGTCCCGGCGAGGAGCGCCAGGCCGCGGGACGCGGCGAGGAGCGCCAGGCCGCGGCGGGCGCCGCGGACGTGGCCGAGGCGGCGGGGCGCGCGGCGTCGTTCGCGCGCATGACCGGCGAGCCCGTCGCCGTCGTGACGAGCGGGTGGAGCGGCAACCAGGGCCTCGTCGCCAGCCTGCCGCTCGCCGCGCTCGCGCGCGCCACGGGCGCCGGGCGCGCGGACCTCGCGCGCGCGCTCGCCGTGAGCCACCTGGTGGCCGCCGTGCTGCGCGAGGCCGCGCCGTCCCCGCTCTGCCACGCCGTCCTCGCCGCGTGCGCCGGGGCCGCGGCGGGGTGCGTCGAGCTCTTGGCGAGCGCGGGCGGGGCGCCGGCGGGCGCGCGGGACGCCGCGATCGAGCGGGCCTGCCAGCTCGTCGTCGCCGGCGTGGGCCTCGCCCCGTGCGACGGCGCGAAGCCCGCCTGCTCCCAGCGCGTGGGCCAGGGCGCCGGGCAGGCCGTGCGCTGCGCCGCGCGGGCGCTCGCGACGGACGGAAGCGACGCGCGGGCCTACGAGGGCGGACTCGTGGGGCGGACGCTCGAGAAGACGGCGGCGCGCCTGGCGCGGGCAGCCGAGCGGCTGGACCTGGGCGACGCGGTGGGGTGAGCAGAGGGGGGGAGGAGGGGGAGGAAGAGAAGAGGGGGGAGAAGAGGGGAAGAGAAGAGGGAAGAAGGGAAGAGAAGAGGGAGGGCAAGGGCAAGGGCAAGGGCAAGGGCAAGGGAGGAGGGGCGAGGGTGATGCGAGACCGCGGGAACGGGAAGAGAGGGCCTGGAGCTCAGGTGGCGTTCAGGGGCCGGAAGCGGGCGGAGAAGTGCCTCAGCGCCGGCGGCGCCTCGACGATCTCGTAGCCCGGGAGCGTGGCCGCGCGCGCGGCGACCTCCGTCACGACCTCGACCACGTACTCGACGTGCGACTGCGTGTAGGTCCGGCGCGGGATCGCGAGCCGCACGAGCTCCATGGGCGCGGGCTCGCCGCGCATGACCGTCCCGATCTCGCAGCTCCGCACGCCCCCCACCTCGTAGAGCGCGCACGCGACCGCCTGCCCGGGGAAGCGCTCGGCCGGGAGGTGCGGGCAGAGCTTCGCCGCGTCGATGTACACGGCGTGCCCGCCCGGCGGGCGCACGATCTCGACCCCGGCCGCGAGCAGGCGCTCGCCCAGGAACTCGACCGAGCGGACGCGGTAGCGCAGGTAGTCGTCGTCGGTGACCTCGCCCAGGCCGACGGCCATGGCCTCGAGGTCGCGCCCGGCGAGCCCGCCGTAGGTCACGTAGCCCTCGGTCAGGATCAGGAGGTCGCTCGCGCGCCGGAACAGCTCGGGGTCGCGGAGGAGCAGGATCCCGCCCGTGTTCACGAGCCCGTCCTTCTTGGCCGAGATCGTGGCGCCGTCCGCCAGGTCGAACTGCTCGCGCACGATCGCGCGCACGGCGCGGCCGGCCTGCCCGGGCTCGCGCTGCTTCACGAACCAGGCGTTCTCGGCGAACCGGCAGGCGTCGAGGATCAGCGGCTTCCCGAACCGGTCGCACAGCGCGCGCACGGCCCGCAGGTTGGCGAGCGAGACCGGCTGCCCGCCGTTCGTGTTGCAGGTGATCGTGATCATCACGAACGGCACGTCGTCGGCCCGCGCGGCGAGGAGCGCCTCGAGCCGGGCCAGGTCCATGTCGCCCTTGAACGGCGCGACGAGGCCGGGCGTCCGCCCGGCGTCCGTGAGCAGGTCGAGCGCCTCGGCCCCGCCGTGCTCGACGTTCGCGCGCGTCGTGTCGAAGTGCGCGTTGTTCGGGACGACCGGGCGCCGCCCGCTCGGCGTCGTGCGCCCGCGCAGGAGCAGCTCGCAGAGGATCCGCTCGCAGGCGCGGCCCTGGTGGGTCGGCAGCACGTTCGTGAACCCGGTCAGGTCCTCGACGGCGCGCGCGAAGCGGAAGAAGCTCGGGGCGCCCGCGTAGGACTCGTCGCCGCGCAGGACGCCGGCCCACTGCTCGCTCGACATGGCGCCCGTGCCCGAGTCCGTGAGCAGGTCGATCACGACCCGCTCGGAGGGCAGGCGGAACAGGTTCCAGCCCGCCTCCGCGAGCCAGGCCGCCCGCTCCGCGGGGGTGCTCATGCGGATCGGCTCGACGGACTTGATCCGGAAGGGCTCGATGATCGTCTTCATGGGCCTCGCTCCCCGCGCGCCCGGCGCCGGGCGGCGTTCCGTGGGTCTGGCGGTCAGTACAGGTAGCGGCGCACGTCGTAGGGGACGACCCGCCACGGGCCGGCCGCGAGCGCGCGGGCGAGCGCCTGCGCCTGACGGGCGACCTCGTCGGGCGCGAGCGGGGCGCGGCCTGAGACGACCGCGTCGGCCGGGGCGGCCGCCAGCGCGTCGGCC
>JANJTH010000269.1 GCA_024711205.1 Planctomycetota bacterium
CGGCGACGGCGGGCTCTGCCGGCCCCAGGCCGACAAGCGCGCCGCGCTCGAGGCCCTGCTCGCCCACGGCCCGCCGCGGGCCGAGCTCGCGCGCGCGAGCGTGCGCTGGGACGCGACCGTCTACACGCTCCGCCCCGCGCCGTCGCGCGAGCTCGCGGCGCGTTAGGGCGCCAGGACGAGGGTCGCCGCCCGCTCGATCCGCGCGAAGTGGGCGTCGAACGTGACCACGGTCGCGGCGTTGCTGGCGGCGACCGCGCCGATCCAGATGTCGTTCGTCGGGACGGGGGTTCCGGCGCGGCGCAGGGCCACGACGATGTCCGCGTAATGCGCCGTCGCCGCCTCGTCGACGGCGCAGACGCGGACGGCGGGGTCGGCGAGGAGCTCCGCCAGCTCGGTCTCGTTGCGCGCGCGGCGGCCGCCGAGCGCGAAGCCCGCCCGAAGCTCGCCCAGGACGATCGTCGGGACGAGGACCTCGCGGGCGCTCGAGATCACCCGCCTCGCCTCGGCGTGCCCGCGTTTGAGCTGGCTGTAGGCCGAGGTGTCGAGGCAGATCCGGGTCAACGCCAAAGCTCCGGGTCGACCTCCTCGAACTGCGCAGTCGCCGCCTCGAACTCCCGCAGCTCGTCCTCGCTCCACGTCCCGGCGAAGCGGCCGAGGCCGTTGTCGAACGGACGGTCGGGCTCCAGCCCGAGGGCGCGCCGGAGCAGCGTGAGCACGGTCTGGTTGAGCGACGCGCCCCTGCGGGTCTGCTCGGCCTCGATCGCCGCGGCGAGCTCGTCGGGCACGTTGCGAACCGTGAGGTGCTTCATGGCGCTCCAATTCGTGCAGTCAGAGAATGCGCGCGACGAATGCACTGTACCGGGAGCCCAGAGGACCTGCAACGGCCGGCCGCCCGGCTGTCGAACGCTCCTCCGTCCCTTGCCGCACGGTCTGCGGCGAGTCAGTCTGCGGGCGCTCGCTCGCCTTGGGCGAAGGGCTGCGACATGCGGACCCTTGCGATCGGCGACCTCCACGGTTGCAGCCGCGCACTCGACGCGCTCCTCGAGCTGGTGGACCCCACCCGCGACGACGAGCTCGTGCTCCTGGGTGACTACGTGGATCGGGGTCCCGACAGCCGGGGCGTCCTCGACCGGGTGATCGCGCTCCAGCAGACACACAGGGTCGTCGCGCTCCTCGGGAACCACGACCAGATGATGCTCGACGCCCGGGGCGATCCTGGCAGTGACTGGCCGACGGGCTACGGCCTGAATACGCTCCAATCGTACGCCTGCTCGAGCGCGCCTGCTGCGCTCGAGCAGGTCCCCGCCGCCCACTGGCGCCTGCTGGAGTCGTGCGCCGAGCTCCACGAGACGGCGGCCCATATCTTCGTCCATGCCAACCTCTACCCCGACGTCGACCTCGCGGAGCAGCCGACCTTCATGACGCGCTGGGAGCAGCTCGACCCGGACGCTTCGCGACCTCACTGCTCGGGCAAGACCATGATCTGCGGACACACGAGCCAGAAGTCGGGCCTTCCGCTCGACCTGGGCCACGCGGTCTGCATCGACACCTATGCCCACGGCGGTGGCTGGCTGACGTGCCTCGAGCCCGCGACGGGCAAGGTCTGGCAGGCGCGGCAGGACGGGCGCGTCCGAGCCGGTTGGCTCGGCGCGCTGGACGAGCTCTCTTGAGCAGGGGCCCGCCCTGGAGTCGCCGCCCAGCCGCCACGTGCGCCAGGAGGCGCGTCGGTCCGCGATCGGCGCTCTGGACGATCAGGGCGGCGGCGTTGCCCCGCAAGGCGGTGGAGGAACCGGTCGAACTCGAGATCCCCGGACCGGAGCAGCGTCCGGTCGTCCTCGTGGCGGAGCTTGCGAACCTGGACCCGCGCGGCCCCCGCGCTCGCGCGCCCGGCTAACCGAAGAGCTCGCGCATCGCCTTCGTCGGGCGGCGGGGCCTGCGGACGCGCCCCAGGAGCCGCGCCCCGACCTCCTCGTCGACGAGCAGGCGCGGGGGGACGATCACGTCCGCGGGCAGCTCCCGGAGCGCCTGGAGGTGGTGCAAGAGCGCCTCCTCGATCAGGATGCTCTCCTCGACGCCGTGCGCCTCGGCGTAGCCCTCGAGGAGCCGCTTCGTGCCGTCGGAGATGTACGCGGAGATCTGCGTCTCGGGCATGGCGACCTCCACGGAAGCGTAGATCCGATCGCGCGGCCACGCACGCGGCGGTAGCCCGGGGCGCCGAGCGCCGAGCCCCCGCCCCCCCCCTCACTGGAACAGGTCGGCGTCGTCGGGGAGCGCGACGGCGCGCTCGGCGAGCGTGGGCCGGCCCGCGAGGGCCTGCTGGGCGGCGCGGCCGCGGCCGAGCCCGAAGAACACGGCCCACACGACGGTCGTCGCGGCGGCGAACGCGTAGCGCTGGGGGTCCGTGAGCCCGGACTGGCGCACGAACGACTCGATCAGCGCGGCGAGGAACAGCATGGGGAAGGCGAGCGCGGCCAGGCGGACCACGTCGGCGCGCACGGCGCGCAGCGCCTCGCGGCGCGTGCGCTCGCCCGGCGCGACGAGCTGCCGGCCGACGAGCAGGCCGCCGCCGCCGAGGAGCACGATCGCGCCCAGCTCGGTCACGCCGTGGGGCAGGATCCAGGCCCACCACCCCCAGGCCAGGTCCTGCGCGTGGAAGGTGTGCGTGTAGGCGCCGAGGAGCGCGCCGTTCATGAGCAGGACGAGCGCGGTCGCCCACCCGCCCACGAGCCCGCCGAACAGGCCGAGGAGCGCCACGCGCGTGTTGTTCTGCCAGAGGTAGGCCGCGAACACGGTCTTCGAGCTGGCGTCCCAGCGCCCGGCGTTCGGGCCCGCGTCGCCGCGGCCCTCGTGGAGCGTCGCGAGCAGCTCCTCGCGGCTCGCGTACGGCGTCCGCACGTCGCCCGCCATGACGAGCTCGAGCGCCCACTCGGGGTCGGCCGCGGCCGCGACGTAGCCGTAGACGCCGCCCACGACGAGGAGGAGCGCGGCGAGCGCGTGGTAGCGCCACGTGCGCCGCACGGCGTCGGGGACGGAGAGGAGCGCCGCGAGCAGGCCGGCCAGCCCGCGCCCGGCGCGCGCGCGCCCGTACAGCGCGTCGTGCGCGCGCGAGAGGAGCGCGTTGAGCCGCTCGCGCTCGCGGACCGACGCGCCGAACGCGCGCGCGAGCGCGAGGTCGGTCGCGACGGCGCGCACGAGCCGCCCGAGCGCCTCGACCTCGCCGTCGTCGAGCCGGCGCAGGTCGCCGCCGTCGCCCACGCGGGCGAGCAGCGCGTCGAGCCGGGCCGCGCGCTCGGCCCGCGCCCCGCGCCGGTCGCCGGTGCTACGATCCGCGCCCATGTCGGCGCCAGGTCCCGCGGGAGACGACACGGACGGAGACTACCCGGGCCCCCGCCGCCTGAGCTACCCCTGGGCGCCGGACGGCGAGGTGCTCCGGGTCGAGACGCCGGAGCAGACGACGGTCGAGCTGCCCCTCGCGCCGTTCGGGGCGCGGCTCGTCGCCGCGATCGTCGACCACCTCGTCGTCGCCCTGGTCACGATCGTCGTGTTCCTGGCCGGCCTCGCGGCCGCGATCGCGCTCGGGACGCTCGGCGCCGTGAACCCGAACCTCGTGGCCGGGCTCGCGGTCGTGTTCCTCGTCGCGTTCCAGCTCGTGAGCGCGGGCTGGCTCGCCGGCGCCGAGGCGCTCGGCCGCGGGCAGACCTGGGGCAAGCGCCTGATGGGCCTGCGCGTCGTCATGGCGTCCGGCCGCGGCCTGACCGCGGGGGCCGCGTTCCTGCGCAACTTCGCGCGGCTCGTCGACAACCTCCCCCTCCTGTGGGGGGTGCCGACGCTGACCGCCGGCGGGCAGCGGCTCGGCGACATGCTCGCGGGCACGCACGTCGTGCTGGCCGCGCGGCCGGCCGACCCGCGCGAGCAGATCCACTGGCCGGCCGCGAGCTACCGGGCGCTCCCCGAGCGCGCGTTCCCGCTCACGCCCGAGCAGGCGCGCCGGCTCGTCCCCGACGACCTCGACCTGATCGAGTACCTCCTCGCGCGCCTCGCGCGCACCCCGGCCGAGCGCCGGCCCACGTTCCTGCGCGTGGTGGCGCGCCGCTACGCCGCGCGGCTCGAGCTCCCGCCCGAGGACCTCGAGCGGATCCAGCGCGACCCGCGCCGGTTCCTGCTCGAGCTGGGCCTGCTCCTGCGCGCGCGCCACGGGGAGGCCGCGTGAGGCGGACCGAGCTGCGCGAGCGCGACCTGGGCGAGCTGATCGGCGCCTGCCTGTCGGTCGCCGCGGACCGGTTCGGCCCGCTCCTGCTCGTCGGGTTCGCCTGCTACCTGCCCATGCTCCTCGTGCAGGGGCTCCTCATGCCGGACATCCCGACGTTCGGCGCGACGCCGCCCAGCTTCGAGATGATCGCCCAGGTCTACGTGGCGGCGGGCGCCGGGCTCCTGATCTACGCCGTGCTCTACCCGCTCGAGCTCGGGCTCGCGACCTGGATCGTCGCGCCCGCGTTCACGGGCCGCGCGCTCCCGTGGCGCGAGGTCGTCCGCCGGACCGTCCGCCGCTACCCGGCGCTGCTCATGCTGTCCGTGGCCGTGGGGACGCTCGAGGGCGTGGGCTACCTGTTCTGCCTCGTCCCGGGCGTCGTGCTCGCGACCTGGTTCTACGTGGCCTCGGTCGCGCTCCTGCTCGAGGACCGCGGCTGGCTCGACGCGCTCCAGCGCAGCCGCGAGCTGACCGAGGGGCACCGGGTCTGGATCTTCGTCGTGTGGATCGTCGTGCGCATGCTGCTCCCCATGACGGGCGCGCCGGCGGCGCTGTTCGCGCAGGTGATCCCGAGCACGCTCGGCCAGACGCTGATCGGCGGGCTCGTGCAGGTCGTGTTCGTCACGTTCGCGCTCGCGGCGCCCGTCGTCGTCTACTACCACCTGCGCGTGGTCAAGGAGTCGCTCGACCTGAAGATCCTGGCCCGGCTCGTCGACCAGATCGGCGCCGAGGCGGCCGCGCAGGGGGCCGCGCCCGGCGCCGGCGAGCGCGCCCCGGGCCCGGCCTGGGGCCCGGCCGGCGGCGCGCCCCCGCGCGAGGAGCCCGGGGCGGGCGCGCCGCCGGCCGCCGCGCCGTGAGCGGCGCGCCCGGGGC
>JANJTH010000275.1 GCA_024711205.1 Planctomycetota bacterium
GCCCCGGGCGAGGCCCGCGCGCGCGCGGGCCGGCGCGGGCGGCCAGGCTCCGGGCGCTCAGGCGCGCGGGGCGCCGCGGGGCGGCAGGCCCAGGGCCGCGTCGAGGTCGGGGTTGCTGCCGTCGAGCCGCCACAGGAACCCGTCGAGCAGGTAGTGCGCGGTCTGCGGCAGCGCGAGGAGCGCGACGACGGCCGACTCGAGCGCGCCCGCGAGCTGGACCTCGACGCCCAGGAGCCCGTAGCGGTGCCACACGAGCCCGTCCCAGAGCGCCTCCTCGCCCAGGCCGAGCGCGAGCAGGAGCCCGTAGAACGCGAGCCAGCGCCGGCGCTGCGCGAGCCACGCGAGCGCGCGCGGCGCCCCGGGCTCGTCGTCGGCCCCCTCCCAGCGGTGGTTCACGCGCCGCCACACGAGCGCGAGGAACGGGATCCCGTGGAGCAGGTTGATGCACGCGAGCGCGACGAGCGGGTGGTCGATCCACGCGACGCCGAGCCCCCACGAGGCCCACGCGGCGACCATCCACAGGACCTTGCCCGGCGCGAGCCGGCCGAGGCGGAGGAGCGCCGCCTGCCGGGCGAGCCAGGCCACCGCCACGCCGAGCATGACGGCCGCGATGTCCTTGCGGAGCGCGGGCGGGAGCTCGAACAGGAAGTGCTCGCCGTGCCCGAACCAGTCGAACCCGGCCTCCGGGCGGGTGTGCCACCACAGGACGGGGCCCAGCGCGCCGGTCCACAGCGCGAGCTTGTCGAGGCCGCGGTCGAACGGGTCGCGGTCGCCCGCGCGCAGCCGGTAGAGCGCGACGAACCCCCACTGCTGCGCCGCGAAGTGGTGGATCGCGACGTAGGCGAGGACCGTCCAGTAGAGCGGCGGCGAGTGCTGGTGCAGCCGGAAGGCCGCGAGGAACACGAGCGGCAGGGGGAGGAACAGGAGCAGCCGCCGGCGCGCGCGCTCCTCCGGGTCGAGGTAGCCCAGGTAGAGCGTGGCCCACACGTGGGCCACGTCGAACGCGACGACGAGGAGCAGGAACGCCCACAGCGGGACCCCGTCCCGCGGGTTCGGGAGCGCGAAGGCGGCGGCCGTCGCGAGCGCGGGCGCGGCGAGGAGCGCGAGGTCGAACCGCGGGGAGACGATCCACGGGCCCGGCGGCGCCCCGGGCGCGGCCCCGCGGGCCGCCTCCCCCGGGGCGGGGGCGCCGGTCACGCGTCCCCCGGGGACCGCCTCCCGGCGGAGAGGGCCTCCCAGGCGCGCAGCTTGTTGTAGAGGGTCTTCACGTTGATCCCGAGCGCCCGGGCCGTCCGCACCTTGTTGCCGTCGTGGGCCGCGAGCACGCGCAGGATGTGCCGCCGCTCGACCTCGGCGAGCGGCAGGCCGGCGTCGTAGGCCCCGTCGCCGCGCGGCGGCGGGACGTCGGCCCCGGTCGCGCGGCGGACGCTCGCCGGGAGGTCGGCGGGCCCGATCTCCTCCTGGCTCGAGAGGATCAGCGCCCGCTCGATCACGTTGCGCAGCTCGCGGACGTTGCCGGGCCACGGGTAGGCGCGGAGCGCGTCGAGGGCCTCGGGCGAGATCCGGCGGTCCGGCAGGTCCTTGCGCCGGTGGCTGGCCAGGAAGGACTCGACGAGGGGCGACACGTCCTCGGTCCGCTCGCGCAGCGGCGGCACGTCGACGTGCACGACGTTGAGCCGGTAGAAGAGGTCCTCGCGGAACCGCCCGGCCCGCGCCTCCTCCGCCAGGCGCTTGTTCGTGGCCGCGACGACGCGCACGTCGACGTGGACGAGCTTCGTCCCGCCGACCCGCCGCAGCTCGCGCCGCTCGAGGACGCGCAGGAGCTTCACCTGGAGGTCGAGGTTCAGCTCCCCGATCTCGTCGAGGAACAGCGTCCCGCCCTGGGCCACCTCGAACAGGCCCTGACGGTCCTGGGTCGCGCCCGTGAAGGCGCCCTTCACGTGCCCGAACAGCTCGCTCTCGAGGAGGGTCTCCTGGATCGCGCCGCAGTTGATCGCGACGAACGGCCGCTGGGCCCGCGGGCTGAGCTGGTGGATCCGGTTCGCGACCAGCTCCTTGCCGACCCCGCTCTCGCCCGTGATCAGCACCGTGAGGTCGCTCGGGGCGACGCGCTCGACGGTCCCCAGGACCTCCTGCATGCCGGGGCTCGCGGCGACGATCCCGCCCAGCAGGTGGGCCTGCAGGCCCTCGTAGGCGCGCCGGAGCTGCGCGTTCTCCTGCGTGAGCCGGTGGTGCTCGAGCGCCTTGCCCACGGAGAGCAGGAGGTGGTCCCCGTCGATCGGCTTCTCGACGAAGTCGAACGCGCCCTGCTTCATCGCGCTCACGACCGTGTAGGTCGGGATCGCCCGGCCGATCAGCACGACCTGCGTCGCGGGCAGGCGCCCGCGCGTCCACTTGAGCAGCTCGAGCCCGTTGATCCCCTTGAGGAAGACGTCCGCCACGAGCACGGCCGGCTCGAGCCGCTCGAGCAGCCGCTGCGCGGTCTGCGCGTCCGGCGCCACCTCGACGGTGTGCCCGTCGACGAGGAGCGCGCGCGCCACGTACTCGCGCAGCGCGGGGTCGTCGTCCACGACGAGCACCGTGGTTCGCTCGGACATGCCGTCGATCGTAACCGTTCGCGATGCCCGATCGCGGGCCGGGCCGCGCCGCGCGGCGCGGGTGCATGGTCGACTCCGCGCGAGGGCCGTGCCCGGCCAGCCTCCCTCCGGTCGGTGGGCCGGGCCGGCCCTCGCGCGTCGCTCGGAGCCCTCGAAGGAGCGCTCGGCGAAGGCCTGCGCGAGGCCAGCGGCGTCGCCCGCGAGGCGGGAGCGAGCCGAGCACTCCTGGAGGGACCGCGAGTCGCGACCAACGACGCAGGCGACGTCGGCGGCGAGCGCGGCCGAGCCGGCGACTCCTTCGAGGGCGCTCAGGTCCCGCCGGCGGCGGCGCGGGCGAGGGCCGAGACCGCCGCGTCGATCGCGGCGCGGCCGCCGTCGCCGCCGTTGCCCAGGAACGCGAACGCGAAGCGACCGCCCGGGCCCTCGACGAAGCCGGCCAGCGCGGCGACGCCGCGGAGGGTCCCGGTCTTGGCCCGCACGCGCACGCCCGCGGGCAGGCCGCGCAGGCGCCCGCGGAGCGTCCCCTCCTCGCCCGGCGCCGCGAGGCTCTCGCGGAACAGCGCCCCGTGCGGTCCCGCGCCGGCGGCGCGCAGCGCGGCGACGAGCGCCCGCGGCGACACGCGGCTGTCGCGGCACAGCCCCGAGCCGTCCAGGTTCTCGACCTCGGCCTCCGCGGCGCCCGCGGACCTGGCCCACGCGCGGACGGCCGCGCTGGCCGCCTCCCAGCTCCCGTCGCCGCGCGCGCGGCGCCCGACGGCCCGCGCCAGGCACTCCGCGTAGAGGTTCTGCGAGCGCTGGTTCGTGACGAGGAGCGCCGCGCGCAGGGAGCCCGGCCGCCGATGCAGCGTGAGCCCCGGGGCGGCCTCGTCCGGGGCGGCGCGGCGCGGCGCCCCCTCGAGCTCGATCCCGCGCGCGCGCAGGCGCTCGGCCAGGACCCACACGAACCACAGCGCCGGGTCGGGCGCGGGGACCGACACCTCCTGCCCGCCTGCCTTCGTCCACACCTGGCCGGTCACGCGGAGCGTGCGGCGCTCCGGCCCGGCGCGGTCGATCGCGAACACGTGGCGCTTGCGGTCGGGGGTGACCCGGGCCGCGACCTCGAGCGCGAGCCACCCGCTCGCCGGCTCGAGCGTCACGCGCGGCCGGTCCGCCGCGCCCGCGACGCGCACGTCGACGCAGCCGTCGTTCAGGACGAGCGCCGAGACCTCGGCCCCGTACCAGCGCTCGGCGTCGTTCGAGGTCCAGCCCGGGTGGAGGCGTGGGCCCGTGAAGGCCCGGTCGTCCGCGACGAGGTCGCCCCGGATCCGGCGCACGCCGGCCCGCCAGAGCGCGTCCGCCCAGTCGGCGAGGAGCGGGTCCTGCTCGAAGCGGCGCGCGATCGTCGGGTCGCCGTCCCCCACGACGAACACGGGCCCTTCGAGCACCCCCGCGCGCGGCCCCGCGGCCGCGACGACGCGCGTCTCGAAGGCGTGGTCCGGACCGAGCGCGGCGAGCGCCGCGCCGGTCGTGAGCAGCTTGAGCGTCGAGGCCGGCGTGAGCGGGCGCGCGGCCTCGCGCGCGAACACGACCGCGCCCGTGGCCTCGTCGACGACCTGGGCGCCGATCGTCACCTTCGGGGCGCCGTCGAGCGCGGCGCCGACGGCCGCGGCCAGGTCGCCCGGGCGCGCCACCCCGGCGAGGAGGAGGACGAGGGCCAGCGCGCGGAGCGCGCCGCGGGGGCTGGTCATGGCACCTCCGGACGGGCCAGGGCCCATCCGCTCTTCGGCGCGACGGGCCCGCGGCTTGAGCCGGTCCGTCAGCGCGCGCGCGTGGCGCGGCTCGCGCCGCGCAGCTCGAGGGCCTTCGCGTCGGAGTCCGCGAGGCGCAGGACCTGGCTCGGCGGCGGCGTCTTGCGCGCGCAGGCCTCGAGCTCGCGGGGGTCGATCGCCTCGGCCTCGATCTTGGTGATCCGGCCGCTGGGCAGGCGTGGGGCCGAGACGGCCTCGGCGCTCGGGCGGGGGACGCGGCGGCTCTCGGCGCCCGGGCGGGGGACGTCCGGCTCGAGCTCGACCAGCGCGAGGCGGCGGCTCCGCCCGCTGACGCGGGCCGGCTCGGGCGCCGGCTCGAGCGCGCGC
>JANJTH010000042.1 GCA_024711205.1 Planctomycetota bacterium
GCCCTCGGGGCCGTGGCCGCGCTGCGGCGCGCGGGCGTCGCCGCCGCGCCGGCCCTGAGCGACCCGCCGTGCTGCGGCTACCCGCTCGACGCGCTCGGCCACGCGGAGGCCTTCCGCGCGCACGCGCGGCGCGTCGCCGCCTCCCTCGAGGGCTTCGACCGCGTCGCGCCCGAGGGCCCGGCCTGCGCCTGGACCCTGGGCGTCCGCTACCGCGAGGTCGGCGTGGCGCTGCGCCCCGCGGTCGTCCCGCTCGACCGCGCGCTCGAGGCCCACGCCGCCGCCCTCGGCCCGGGGCCGGGCGAGCCGGTCGCGCCGGCCGGCGCCACGTACGCCCTCCACGACGCGTGCTACCTGGGCCGGCACCTGGGCCGCTTCGACGGCCCCCGGCGCCTCGTGGCGGCGCTCACCGGGGCGCCGCCGCGGGAGCTGCGGCCGAGCCGGCACGACGCCTTGTGCGCGGGGGGCGGCGGGGGGCTGCCGGCCACGCGGCCGGAGACGGCGCGGGGCTGCGCCCGGCGCGTGGCCGAGGCCTTCCGCGAGAGCGGCGCGGACGTGCTCGTGACCGGGTGCCCCTCGGCGGCGCGCCTCGTCAGGGGCGCGCTCGGGCCCGAGGACGGCGGCCGGCGCGTCCTGACCCTGGCCGGCCTCGCGGCGGCCCCGCCGCCGGGGCCGCCGACGTGACCGGGCCCACGCTGCGCGTGGCGCGGGCCCCGGCCCCCGGCTATCTCAGGGGTGGAGGGTCCATGAGCGCTCCCCGCGCACGCCCCGGGCTCGCGGTCGCGGTCGTCCTCGCGCTCGGCTGGGTCGGCTGCGCCTCGGAGGAGCCGGCGCCCGAGCCGGCCGCGGCGCCCGCGCCCGCGCGGCGCGCGACGATCGAGACGACGGGCGGGGCCGCCGAGGCCGCGCCGGCGAAGCGCAGGCCGGGCGAGGTCCTGTTCCGGTTCGAGAAGGCGGACCTCGCCCGCGTCGTCCTGCCCGAGTTCGAGCGGCAGGCGCAGGTCAAGGTCCTGTGGGACGGCGAGCCGCGGGAGGTCACGCTCCGCCTCCACCAGCCCATGCCCTGGCGGCAGGCGCTCGAGCTCGTCTGCCAGTGGACGAAGACCCACGTGACCAAGGACTACCAGGGGCGGCTCGTGCTCAAGCCGGGCTACGGCGGCACCCTGGACGACGGCGCCCAGGCGGGCAGCGGCCAGCAGGGCGGCCGGAGCACGGGGCGGGCCTCGAGCGGCGCGCGCGGCTCGAGCGGCGGGGCCGCGACGAGCGCGGGCGCGAGCGGGGCGGCGCCCGCGGGCGACCGGGGGATCCCCCAGCCGACCGGCGCCTACTCGGGCGGCGACGAGGCGGGGCGGCTCCTGCGCGGGACGACGACGACGCGCTCGGGGCAGTAGCCCGGGGCGCCTACGCCTCGCCGAACGCCGAGGCGGCCGCCCCGTCGGCGAGCGCGTCGGCCTCGCCCACGTGCTCGAGCGCGCCCTCGTCGACGAGGCGCTTGACGAGCCGGCCCACGGCGAGCCGCCGCTCGCCCGAGATCCGCACGACGTCGTCGAACGACTTCCGGCCGTCGACGAGCGTCAGGACCTCGGCCGCGCCGAGGTCGCGGATCGCGTCCATCTTCCGCGCGAGGTCGGGGAACCGGAACACGGCCCGCCCGGTCGGGACGACGCGCCGGATCGCGTCCCACTCCGTGAGCGCGCGGATCGCGTCGAGCAGGAAGCGGTCCGTCTGGAGCGCGACCCGCGAGACGTGCTCGCCCGGGGCGAAGAACTCGTCGGGGAGCACGTTCTGGTGGAAGGCGAAGCGCGCCCCCTCCCAGAACAGCGTGTCGAGGAAGGCGGCCTTGAGCTCGCGCACCTCGGCCTGGTCGAGCTGCCCCTCGTCGACGAGCCCGAGCGCGCGCTTGTGCTCGAGCAGCTCGCTCACCTGCTCGTCGGCCCCCTCGCCCAGGAAGAACTCGGCGAAGGCGGCGGCCTCGGGGTCCTCGACGCGCAGGAAGTACACGTCCCCCCGGAGGAAGCACAGGCGCTCCTCGCGGCGGGCCGCCGTGACCGTGAGCGTCCCGGTGCGCCGGTTCTCGCGGAGCGTCTGGAGGACGGCGGCGAGCCCGACCCCCTCGAGGTCGCCCTCGACCCCGGCCCCGACGCCGCCGGCGAGCGCGTTCGCGTCGGTCGCCAGGGGGCCGAGCCGCCGCAGGAGGGCGTCGCCCTGGCCGAGCGCCGCGGCGGCGCGCGCGAGGCGGGCCGCGTGGAGGTCGTCGCCGAGCTCGCGGGCCGCGGTGAAGGCCGCCTCGAGCTCGGCCGGCTCGGGGCGGCGCAGGTAGCCCTTGCGCACGCCGCGCGCGGCGAACTTCACGAACTCGAGCCGCCCCGCGCGCGCCTGGAGGCGGAGCTCGCCGACCGAGCGGCGCAGCTCGAAGCGCTGGAAGAAGCGCGCCGCGGGGTCCTCGCCGCCCTCGGCGCGCTGGCACGCCACGAGGAGCGCGTCCTCCCCGGGCACGCGCTGGAACACGTCGTGCCACACGGCGAGCGCCTGGAGCAGCTCCTCGCGCCCGACCGGCAGGAGCGCGGCCGTGCACGTGTCCGTGGACGGGCACGGCGTGTGGCGGCTCCGGAGCTCGAGGTCGGCGCGGGGCCACAGCGCGACCTCGGCCAGCGCCTCGGCGACCGCGGCCCGCCGCCCCTCCTCGCGCTGGGCGAGCGAGAGCGCGTCGAGGAGCGCGAGCGCCCCGGGCCCGCCCGGGGCCGCGGCCGCCTCGATCGCCTTCGCCTTCAGGTGGCCGAGCCCGACGTGGACGCGCGGGAGGTCGAGGTCGGCCCCGTGGACGCTGACCTCGCCGGGCAGCGCGGCCACGAGCAGCTCGCGCCCGCCCGCCCGGACGGTCGCGTGGAAGGGCGCGCCGCCGCGCAGGAGCTCGCGCAGGAGGCCGAAGACCCGCGGGCCCGGGAGGCCCAGCCCCGCCGTGACGGCGGCGGGCCCCTTCCAGGCCGCCGCGCGCACGAGCGCGAGCTCGGGCCCCGGGGCGAAGCGGTCGGCCGGTCCGGGGTCGAGCGTCGTCTCGTGCCCGAGGAAGCGCGCGGCCTGCTCGAGGTCGCCCGCGGCGAGGGCCGCCGCGCAGCCCGCCCGCGCCTCGGCGAGGGGGAGGACCTCGACGTGCTTCGCCTCGACGAGGAGCGACACGGCCCCGAGCGCGTCGTGGTGGGGGACGCCCCAGCGGGTGAGCAGGTCGTCGACGCGCAGGCGCCCGTCGAAGGGCGCGCCCGCCACGTCGATCCGCGCCGCCGTGAGCCCCGCGACCACGGCGCCCTCGGCGCCGGGGCGCGTGCGGAGGATCACCCGGCTGCTCGGGATCGAGGCCCGGATCCGCCGCCGCTCGTCCTGGCGGCGCGCGACCTCCATGAGCAGGCTCTGCACGTCGGTGAGCAGGCCGCGCCCGGCGGCCTGGTCGGCCGCGACGCGCGGCGGGATCGCGCCGGGGAGGAACTCGAAGTGGGCGTCGCCCCACAGGAACAGGTCGTGGATCTCCTCGGTGGTCTGGCGGCGCCGGGCGTCCGCGAGCTGGTCCGCGCTCGCCTCGGCCTGGAGCAGCTCGGCCTTGCGCTTGCGCCGCGCCTCCGAGAGGTAGCTCTCGAGCCCCTCGCGCGAGAGGACGCCCGTGTGGCGCAGGAGCTTCCCGAGCGAGTAGGTCCCCTTGCGCGCCGAGAAGGGGAAGAACACCCGCCCCTCCTGGAAGTACAGGCGGAGCGAGGCGTCCTCCCCGCTGCGGACGGCCAGCTCGCCCTCGAGCCCGTTGGCGCCGAGGAACGAGAGGACCTCCTCGAGGCTCATGCTCGAGACGTGCCCGCGCAGCGCCACGCGCTACCCCTGCCTGCGCGGACGGGGCGCGGGTCGCCGCAGGGGAGCCCGACGCGAGCGGCTTCGGCGCGAGATCATCGGCCACAGCCTAACCGGGGACCCGGGCGCCGGACCCAGGCCCACGACGACGGGCGGGACGACGCGCGCCGCGGGCGCCGGGGGCCGCGTGGTCGGCGCCGCCCGGGCCCGCTACGCTCGTCCAGCGGGCGGCGCGCCACGGCCCCCCGCGCAGGAGCGTCCGGTGAAGGCCTGCCCCATGTGCGCGGAGGAGATCCAGGACACGGCCGTGAAGTGCCGCTTCTGCGGGAGCTTCCTGGACGGCGGCCGGCCTGCGCCGGGGCCCGCGAGCGGCGTCGACTCGCTGATCCCGGCGCGCAACGTCCACGCGCTGATCGCCTACTACCTGGCGGTCTTCTCGCTGATCCCGTGCGTCGGCTTCCCCCTCGGGGCGCTGGCCTGCACCGCGGGGGTCCTCGGGCTCCGGGCGATCCGTCGCCAGCCGGACCTCCCCGGCCGCGTCCACGCCTGGATCGGCGTCGCGCTCGGCGGGCTCACCTGCGCCGTGAACTTCGCCTTCCTCCTCCTGCCCTTCCTGCTCCCGGGCCGGCGCTAGCCCACGCCCTTCGCCGCGCTGCGCGGGCGGTGCGCGGCGGGCGCGAGGCGGAGGGCGAGCTCGTCGGCGAGCGCGGCGAGCTCCGCGCGTCGAGCCCGAGCGAGTCGCGCGTGGAGCGAGCGCGCGAGCGCGAGGCTGCCGAGGAGGCACGACGCGATCCAGACCCCTACGGCCACCCCGCCGAGGCCCGCCACGGCGAGCAGCGGAGAGAGCCCGCCCCCGAGGCCGCCGAACAGGCCGCCGACGAGCCCTCCGTAGAGCATGCCGACGAGCGGGGTGAGGTCCTCCTCGACGCGAACGACGGTGCGGCCGGCGTGCGCGTCGACCGTGACCCTGACGAGCCGCGGGAAGCCCTGCGACGCGGTGGCGCTCCACGTGATCAGGCCGCCTGCCCGCGCGAAGGTGCCCGCGACGCCGAAGCGGTCGAGGAGCAGGCGCATGACGTCCTGCTCGACCTCCGGACCCACCTCGCCCTCGATCGTCCGCTCGAGGAGAAGGCGGCGGGAGGCCCCGAGGAGCGCCCCGGGCGGCGCGGAGCGCTCCACCAAGGGCCCCAGCTCGCCCGAGGCCGTCGGTCGCGCCGCGCGCGCGAGGGACTCGGCTCCCCCGCAGCTCGCGCAGCGCCCCGCCTCGCGCCAGCAGCCGCCGTGGTGACGGGCGAGGCAGCCCGCGCACGCGACCCAGGTCGGCGCCTCGAGCGCGACCTCGTCGTGGCAGTAGGGGCAGCGGGCGGCCCCGCCCCCGATCCGGACCTTGCCCCCGGCCTCGGCGCCCGCCGGCCCGGGGTCCCCGGCCGCGGGGGGCGCGCCCAGGCCGTCGCGCGGCAGCGGCGCCGCCGGGTCGCCGCCCGCGGGCTCGACCTCCGGGGCCTCACCGTCCCCTCCCTCGGGCCGCCCACGGGCCTGCGACCGCTGGTCCATGCGCGCAGTCTAGTCGGCGGAGGGGCCGGTCGTCGCGGGCCCCTCGCGCGCCGCGGACGGGGCGAGCGCGCCCGGGTCGCGCAGGAGCCAGGCCGCGATCAGCTCGGCCACGCGGTCGTAGTCGGCGATCCCGGCCTCGACCTGCGCGGCCTGGAGGTAGCCGTCGTAGGCTTGCTGCGTGACCTCGGCCACGACGGGGACCTCGTGCGCGGCGGCCGTCGCGACCGCGACGCCCGCGTCGGCCAGGACCTCCGGGGAGGGCGCGACGCGGGACCGCGCGGCGAAGAGGTCCGCCACGAAGAACAAGGTCGAGTAGCGCAGGCGCGGGTCGGGGTCGCGGACGAGCGCGAGGAAGGCGACGAGGTTCGCGTCCGCCTCCCGGGCGAACCCGGCCTGGTGCGCCTTCTCGTGCGCGACGGCGTGCGGCACGTAGCGCGGGTCCATGGCCGGGTCGACCCACGCCTCGGTCGTCCAGGGGAGCGTCACGCCGTGCCAGCCGCCCGCGAGCATGAGGCCCGCGGGGAGGCGGCGCGCGCGCCGGGGGCGCGAGGCCTCGGCCAGCCCGAGGTCCGCCAGGGCGCGCCGCACGGCCCGGTCGACCGCGGGCTCGAGCGCCTCCCACGACGGCTCGCCCCAGGGCACGCGCGCCGCGTTCGTGGCCGCGAGCACGGCGTCGGCCGCGCGCGCGAAGGCCTCCGGGTCGGCGCGGACCTGCGCCACGAGGTCGGGCTCGAGCCCGAGCCGGGCCCCGACCGAGGGTCGGAGGTAGTTCAGGCCCCAGGCGAGCGGGAACAGGTGCGTGAGCGCGCGCGCGAGCGCGAGGGGCGGCGCGAGCGCGCGCCCGACCGCGGCGAGCGCGCGCCGCGCGCGCGCGCGGCTGGCGGTCCGGGGCGGGCCGAGGTCGGTCGTCGCGG
>JANJTH010000417.1 GCA_024711205.1 Planctomycetota bacterium
CGGGGGGGCCCCCCGAGCGGCCCCCCGGCGCCCTGGCGCGCCCCCCCGCGCCGCCGCCAGGCGCGCGGCGAGCCGGGCGAGGCCGGCCCGTGGGCCGCGGCCGGCGGGGTGCTCATCGCAGGGCCGCCCGGACGGCCGCGAAGGCGGGCGAGCGCTCGACGAGCTCGCCCGCGGCGGCGATCAGCTCGTCGACCGTCGCGGCCGGGAGCCCGTAGGTCGTGCTCGTCGCGAGGAGGCGCGCCCGGCGCTCCGGGTCGGGCAGGTGCTCGAGGTCGACCTCGACGACGTGGACCCTCGGGCGGCGCGGCGCGCCGTAGGCCGCCAGGTCGGCGCCGCCCCGGCACAGGTCCTTGAGCAGCGCGAGCTGGTCCTCGGCCCGCCCGTCGATCGCCGAGCCGAGCCCGCGCGAGAGCACGGTGATCGCGCCGGGGGCCTGGGGCGAGCCGCCCAGGTCGTCCGGCGGGCGGTTGCGCGCGTTCACGACGACGAACACGAGGGTCTCGACCTCGCCCGCGTCGAGCCGCGCCCGGAGCGCGCCGCCGCGCAGCGACTCGAGCACGTAGCCGAGCCCGAGGTTGTCGACGATCCCGCCGTCGACGAGATGGACCCAGTCGCTCCCCTGGCCCGTGTAGTTGCGGAAGGCCATGGGCGTGAGCAGGACCGGGAAGGCCGACGAGGCGGCGACGGCGCGCGCGAGCGGGAGCCGGCCGAGGGACGACCCGAGCCCGTCGAGCTGGTCCTGCGTGAACTCGAAGCGCGTCCCGCGCGCGAGGTCGGTCGCGTTGAGCACGACGAAGGGCCGCCCGTTGCGCTGGAGGTCCGCGTAGGTCGCGTCGCCGTAGATCGTCGACGCGTAGAGGTCCTCGGCCAGGTCGCTCCGGTTGAACCAGGGCGAGCAGAGCCGCACGAAGTTGTAGGGGCAGAGCGTGCCGCGCCAGAACGTCCCCATGCCCAGGTCGCGGTGGAGCACGCGGTCGCGGAACTCGTCGAAGAAGCGGGCCTGGCCGAACGCCCCCAGGTAGGCCGCGGCGAAGGCCCCCCCGGAGGTGGCCGAGATGATGTCGACCTCGTCGAGCAGGCGTCGCCGCCCCCCGTCGATCGGCGTCGCCGCGAGCGCCCGCAGGGTCCCGAACGCGAGCGCGCCCGCGCGCACGCCGCCGCCCGAGAGCGCGACGCACACGAGCGTCGAGTCCGTGTTCGCGACGCCGACCCGCAGGTTGTCGTAGCGGTAGCCCATGCGCGCCGGGTAGGGCGGGGGCAGCGCGTCGTTCACGGGGAAGTGCGCGCAGCCGGCGAGGGCCAGGGACAGGAGGGGGAGGGCTCGGGCGCGGCGGTGCATGGGCGGCGGGATCATCGCACGCGCGCGACGCGCCGCGGGCCACGGGGGCCGCCCGCGCGTCAACCGCCGGCCGGAGGCGGCGCGGGCCCGGCGGCGCCGGCGGGGCCACCGCCGGCCGCCGGTCCGGCGCGGCACGCGGCGAGGAAGGCCGCCAGGCTCCGCAGGTAGCGCTCGCCGCCGACGAGCCAGGTCTCGTTGTGGCCGGCGCCGGTCACCTCGTGGAACTGCTTCGGCCCGGGGGCCGCGTCGAACAGCGCCCGGCCCATGGCGTACGGGATCACCTCGTCCTGGGGCGAGTGCACGACGAGGAGCGGGCAGGCGACGCGGCCCACCTTGTCGATCGTCGCGAACTGCGTCCTCACGAGCCCGCGCGGCACGATCGGGAGCACGCGCGCGGCCATGTCGGGGATCGACGTGAACGTGCTCTGGAGGATCAACCCGCCCGGGGTCACGCGCGTCGCGAGCTCGGCCGCGGGCCCGCCGCCGAGCGACTTGCCGAGCACGACGACCCGCGCGGGCGGGACGCCCAGCGCCTCGGTCACGTAGGCCCACGAGGCGAGCGCGTCCTCGTAGAGGCCCGCCTCGGAGGGCGTCCCCGGGCTCTTGCCGTAGCCGCGGTAGTCGGGCAGGAACACGTCCACGGGCTCGCCCAGGGCCTCGAGCCCGCGGATCAGGTCGCGCGCCATGGGCAGGCGGTTCGTCACGTTCCCCGCGTTGCCGTGGAACCACAGGAGCGCCCAGGGGGCGGGGCCCTCGTCGGGTCGGGGGGCGGCCCGGGTCACGCGCCAGGCGTGGAGCGCGCCGCCCTCGGGGAGCGGGACCGCGTGGGGCTCGACCCGGACGCCGTCGACGACCGTCCCCTCGACGTGCCAGGGGCCCCATGGGTCCGGGAAGTAGAGCATCCGTTGCTCGAGCCAGCCCAGCATGCCGCACCCTCCGAGCGTCAGCGCCGCGAGCAGGACCGCCGCACGCCCCGCGCGCCGCGCGGCCGAGGGGGGCACGGGCGCCAGGCGCGGGCGGCGACGCGGGGCGGCGCCGCGACCCGTCCCGCCGACCGGGGCCCCCGAGGCGAGGTCGGTGGGGCCTGCCTGGGCCGGCGGCTCCGGCGGGGCGTCCGCCTCCGCCTCCGCGGGGGTCGCCGCCGGCGGCGCGCCGGGCGACTCGTCGGGCGGGTCCGGCTCGGATCCGGCCACGCGGGGGCTACCGGATCGACGTGCCGACCGGGCGCGTCTCGGGGCGCGGGGGCGCCTTGCCGGCCAGGACGGCCTCGACCGCCTCGCGCAGGAACTCGGTCGCACCCTGCCGCGCGCCGCCCGGGTCGCTGTCGATCGCGCCCTGGTAGCGGACGACGCCGCCCCCGTCGACGACCCAGGCCGTCGGCGTGACGACCGCCCCGAGCGCGCGGGCCGTGCGCCCGCCCGGGTCGAGCAGCACGGGGAACCCGAGGCCGTGCCGCTTCGCCGCCGCGTCGACGGCCTCGGCCGTGTCGCACGCCGAGGGCGCGAGCCCGAGCACGACGCCGCCCGAGTCGGCGGTCCGCTTCGCGAGCCGGGCCAGGCGCCGCGCGTAGCGCTGCGAGTCCTCGCACCCGGCGCTCCAGGCGACGAGCACGACCACCTTGCCCCGGTGGTCCTCGAGGCGGTGCTGGCGGCCCGCGGCGTCGCTCAGCGTGAACCCGGGCGCCGGCTCGCCGACGCCGGCCCACGCGACCGCGGCGGCAGGGAGGGCGGCGACGACCAGGCCGGCGAGGAGCGCGGGGGCGGCGCGACGCAGGGACGTCATGCGCCCATGCTCCGCGCGGCGCGGCGAGCCGTCAACCGCCGGGCTCGCGGCCGGGCTCACGGGCGACGGCGCCCGTCAGGTGCCGCCCGTCAGGTGGCGAACGTGGTCAGGGCGTGGACGGCCCCCGCGAAGGCCGCGATCCCGCCCGCCATGTAGACGAACAGCCGCGCCGTGGAGCGCACGAGGTGCGCGTCCTCGTCCTCCTTCACGGCGCAGCACACGAACGAGGTCGCCGCGCACACGACGACGAGCGTCACGGTCAGCTCGATCACGCGCCCTCCCCGGCGCCAGGCGGCCCGTCGGCGCCCCCGGCCGGCGCGCCCTGCGCCGCCGCCTGCGCGGTCGGGAGCCCGGCCGCGCGCGCCG
>JANJTH010000426.1 GCA_024711205.1 Planctomycetota bacterium
CACGAGCCCGATCGACGGCGTGGTCCTCACGCGCGAGGTCGACATCGGGCAGACGGTCGCGGCGAGCGGCCTGGCGCCGGTCCTGTTCTCGCGCGCGGGCGCGGCGGCGCCCCCGCCCGCGGCGGGCCCGACCCCGGGCGAGGCCGCGTCCGCGCCCGTCGCGGGCGGCTGGAAGCGGAGCGCGGCCGAGGGGACGACGAGCGCCTCGTCGGCCCGGGCCGCCTCGACCTCGACGTTCGCCGTCATGCCGGGCAGCAGCGTCTGGTCGGGGTTCCGCGTGTCGATGATGACCCGGTACGTGACGACGTTCTGCACGACCTCGGGGCCGAGCCGGCGCTGGGTCACGACGCCGCGGAAGCGCCGCCCCGGGTAGGCGTCGACCGTGAAGCCCACGGCCAGCCCCGTGTGGATCCGGCCGATGTCGGCCTCGTCGACGTTCGCCTCGACGCGCATCATGCGCAGGTCCTCGGCGAGCGTGAACAGGACCGGCGCCTGGAGGCTCGCCGCGACCGTCTGCCCGATGTCGACCTGGCGCGTGAGGACCACGCCGTCGATCGGGCTCGTGATCGTCGCGAAGCCGAGGTTCGTGCGCGCCATCTGGACGGCGGCCCGCGCCTGGACCACGCGGGTCTCCTCCGCCCGCAGCGAGGCCGCCGCGGCGCGCGTCGCGAACACGGCGGTCTCGAGCTCCTCCGTGCGGGCCAGCGTCTGCTGCACGAGCCCGGCCATCCGCCGCTCGCGCGCGCGCGCCTCCTCGACGAGCACGCGCGCGCGCTCGACCGACGCCTCCGCGGCGATGAGCGAGGCCTCCTCCTGCGCGAGGCGCGCCGCGAGCACGTCCGGCTCGAGGCGCGCGAGCACGTCGCCCCGGCGCACGACGTCGTTCCAGTCGACGAGCAGCTCCTTGATGATCCCGGAGACCTGCGTGCCGATCTCGACCGTCCGCATCGCCTGGAGCGTGCCCGTCGTGTTCACGGTCTCGACGACGGTCCCGCGCGCGACCGCGGCCGTCCGCCAGCGCGGCCCCTGCTCCGGCTCGGCCCGCGACCACCACCAGGCCGCCCCGCCCGCCGCGACGAGCGCGACCACGATCCCGCATGCCAGCTTCACCGGGGCTCCTCGCGCGCGGCGGCGCGCGCGCAGGATACGGGGCCGCGCCCGCGGCCGTTGGGTCGAGGGGACCCTCGGGGCGACGCCGCACGGCTTGACCGCCGCCCGCCGGGGCCTGAACATCACCCTGCGTCGAGGGAAGGAGCGCCCGCCCTTGGACGAGCCGGTGGCCCCGCGGGACGTCCTGTTCGACCTCGTCGCGCGGTTCGCCCGCGTCGACCGGGCCCGGGTCCGCCCCGAGGCCCGGCTGATCGACTTCGGGCTCGACTCCGTGCGGACGATGGACCTCGTGGTCGAGCTCGAGCGGGCGCTCGACGTCGCGATCGCCGACGAGGCCCTCCTCGACCTCGACACGCTGGGCGACCTGGCCGCCTACCTCGAGCGCAAGCTGGCCCGCACGTGAGCGCGCCCCCCCCGCCGGCGGCCCAGGTCCCCGGGCCGACCGCGGCGCCGCCGGGCGACACCGCGACGCTCTGGGACGCGCTCGCGCGCGCGGGCCGCGGCCCGCGCGGCGTGGTCCTCACGGGGCAGCGCGAGGGCGACCTGCGCCTCCCGTGGTCCGCGCTGCGCGAGGACGCCGCGGCGGCCGCCGCGACGCTGTGGGACCTCGGCCTGCGACCTGGCGATCGGCTGCTCCTCGCGCTCCCGACCTCGCGCGCCTGGCTGGTCGCGTTCCTCGCCTGCGCCCGGCTCGGGGCCGCGCCCTGCCCCGTGAGCCCGCCGCAGGGCTTCGGCGCCAAGGCCGCCTTCGCGCGGCGCCTCGCGGAGGTCGCGCGCCTGCTCGACGCGCGGGCCGCGCTCGTCGAGCCCGAGCACGCGGCCGCGGTCGCGGCGGGCCTCGCGCCCTCGACCCCGACCTGGACCCCCGACGACCTCCGGCCCGGCGCCGCCGTCGCGCTCCCCGCCCCGCCGGACGCGGCGGCCCCGGCCTTCGTCCAGCTCACGTCGGGGACGACCGGCCGCTCGAAGGGCGTCGTCGTGTCCCACCGGGCCGTGCTCGCGAACGTGGCCCAGCTCGGGGACGCGACGGCGATCGGGCCCGCGAGCACGATCGTGGCCTGGCTCCCGCTCTTCCACGACATGGGGCTCGTCGGCTGCCTGCTCACGGCCCTCGCGCGCGACGCCGAGCTCGTGCTCGGGACGCCGTTCGGGTTCCTCCGCCGGCCGCGCTCGTGGCTCGAGCAGCTCGCGCGGTTCGGCGGCACGCACGCGCCGGCCCCGACCTTCGCCTACCGGGCGCTCGTCGAGCGCGTCCCGCCCGACGAGCTCGCGGGGCTCGACCTCCGCCGCTGGGCGGTCGCCTTCGTGGGCGCCGAGCCGATCCCGCCGGCGGTCCTCGAGGCCGTGGCCGCGCACCTCGCGCCGGCGGGCCTCCGGCCCGACGCGCTCCTGCCCTGCTACGGGCTCGCGGAGGCGTCCCTCGCGGTCACGTTCCGCGCCCCCGGGCGGTGGCGGCGCCGCGACGTGAGCCGCCGCGCGCTCGCGGCGAGCGGGCGGCTCGCGGCGCCCGAGGGCCCGGGCGACGCGCTGGGCCTGACCTCCTGCGGGCGGGCGCTGCCCGGGACCACGGTGCGGATCCTCGACGAGGACGGCCGCGAGCGCCCGCCCGGGCGCCAGGGGCGGATCGTCGTCGCGGGCCCCTCGCTCATGGACGGCTACCACGGCGAGCCGCCGCGCGCGGGGGACCTCGACACGGGCGACCTGGGCGCGCTCGACGAGGAGACGGGCGAGCTGTTCGTGACCGGGCGCGAGAAGGACCTGCTCATCGTGTGCGGGCACAACCACCACCCGTCCGAGCTCGAGTGGCCGGCGGCCGCCGTCCCGGGCGTGCGCGACGGGAAGGTCGCGGCGGTCGGCCTGTTCGACCCCGCGCTCGGGACCGAGCGCGTCGCGCTCGCGGTCGAGGTCGACCGGCGGGCGGGCCTCGCGCCGGAGGACGTCGCCGTCGCCGTCCGCCGGGCGGTGTTCGACGCGACCGGGCTCACCGTCGCCGAGGTCGTCCCCGTCGCCGCGGGCGCGCTCCCCGTGACGACGAGCGGCAAGGTCCAGCGCGGGCAGGCGCGCGCCCTGGTCGAGGCGGCGCTCGCGGGGAGCGCGAGCGCGGGCCCGGGCGGGGCGGCGCCATGACCGCCGGGCCCTCCGACGCGCGCGCGGGCGACCCGGCGACCGAGCTCGCGGGGGACGTCGGCCCCGCCGGGCCGCTCGCCGACCCCGGCGGCGACTACGCCCGGTTCGCCCGGCCGCTCGTGGTCCGGCTCCTGCGGGCCTGCAAGCTCGACGTGAGCTACGTGCGGGGCGAGGGCGACGTCCTCCGGGCGCGCTGGCCCGACGGGCGCGAGGACGACGTGCTCGACCTCGTGGGCGGCTACGGCGTCGGCCTCCTCGGCCACAACCACCCCGCGGTCGTGGGCGCGCTCCGGACGGCGCTCGACGAGCGCGCCCCGTTCCACGCGCAGGGCTCGATCCGCGCGGCCGCCGCGCGGCTGTGCCGGCGGCTGTCCGACGTCGTGGGCCAGGCCACGGGCCGCCGCTACGTCGTGACGCTCGCGAGCACGGGGACCGAGGCCGTCGAGGCCGCGATCAAGCACGCCGAGCTCGAGCGCGACCTCCGGATCCAGGAGGTGATCGAGGGGCAGCGCGAGCATCACCGCGCGATCCAGCAGCGGCTCCGCAACCGCCAGTGCGACGTGGTGCCGCGCGTCCTCTCGCGCCTCGGCGCGCGCCTCGGCATGCCGCCCGGGAGCGAGCCCGACCTCGAGGAGGTGTTCCACCAGGTCCTCGTGCACAACCAGCGCCTCGTCGAGCTCGCGCCCGTGTTCCTCGCGCTCGAGGGCGCCTTCCACGGCAAGACGACCGGCAGCCTCAAGCTCACGGGCGACGGGAAGGCCCGCCGCCCGTTCCGCCGGCTCGGGATCGAGGTCGAGCTCCTCCCGCGCGGCGACCCGGGCGCCCTCGAGGCCGCCGTCCGCCGGCACACGCTCCGCGTCCTCGACCTCGCGGTCGACGCGACGGGCGAGGTCCAGCTCGTCGAGCGGGACTTCGTGAACGTGGGCGCGATCGTGCTCGAGCCGATCCAGGGCGAGGGCGGGATCGTGCCGCTCGGGCCCGACTACCTGCGGGCCGCGCAGGCCGTCGCGAACCGGGCCGGCGTGCCCCTCGTCCTCGACGAGATCCAGTGCGGCTGCGGGCGGACCGGGACCTTCCTCGCCTCGACGCAGGACGGCGTGACCGGCGACTACTACGTGCTCAGCAAGGCGCTCGGCGGCGGGCTCGTGAAGGTCGCGGCGCTCCTCGTCGACTCGGCCCGCTACCGCGAGGACTTCGGGCTCGTCCACACGTCGACCTTCGCCGAGGACGAGCTGTCCTCGCGGGTCGCGCTCGTCGCGCTCGACCTCATCGCGGGCCCCGACCACCCGGCGCCCGACCACCCGGGCCCCGACCACCCGGCGCCCGACCACCCGGCGCCCGGGCTCGAGGGCGGGCCGGCGGGCGCACAGGGCGCCGCGCCCGGGTCCGACGTGCTCGCGCGCGTCGCCCGCCAGGGCGCGCGCCTGCGGGCCGGGCTCGAGGCGCTGCGCGAGCGGTTCCCGGGGCAGCTCACGGCCGTGCGCGGGCGCGGGCTCATGATCGGGCTCGACCTCGCGCGCCTCGACGAGGCCGGGAGCCCGACGATCCGCACGCTCGCGAGCCAGGGCTTCCTCGGGTTCGTCGCGGCCGGCTACCTGCTCGACGAGCACCGGGTCCGGGTCCTGCCCACGCTGTCGCGCCCCGAGACGCTCCGCGTCCAGCCGTCGGCCTTCATCACGGACGAGGCGATCGACCGCTTCCTCGCGGCGGTCGAGCGGCTGTGCCGGATCCTCCAGCTCGACCGCGGCGACCGCCTGATCCGCTACCTGACGCGCGGCCCGGGCGAGGCCGAGGCCCCCGAGGCGGCCCGCCGCCCCGTCTCCGGGGTGCTCGGGGGCACGCCGGTCCGCCCGGCGCGCCCGGCGCGCGTCCCGCCCTACGCGGGGCGCGTGAGCTTCGTCGGGCACTTCATCCGCCCGGGGCACCTCCGGCACTGGGACCCGGGGCTGCGCGACCTCGACGACGGCGAGCTGGCGCGCTACCTCGACCGGACGCATCGCCTGCTCGAGCCCTTCGTCTCCGAGACGGCGATCGTCGAGAGCGTCCTGGGCGAGAAGGTCCACCTGAGCTTCGTGGGCGTGCCGATCACGCCCGCGCACATCCAGCGCGCCTTCGACGAGGGCAACGTGCGCTGGGTCGAGGAGAAGATCCTCGAGGCCGTGCGCCTGGCCCGCCGGGCCGGCTCGTCGATCGTGGGGCTCGGCGGCTACACCTCGATCCTGACCGGGCAGGGGACGCGGATCTCCGAGGACCGGGTCGGGATCACCTCGGGCAACGCGATGACCGTCGCGACCGGCGTCGAGGCGCTCCTCCGGACCGCGGCCGAGGCGGGGGTCGACCCGGCGACCGCCTGCCTCGGCGTCGTCGGCGCGACCGGGAACGTGTGCAGCACCTACGCGCAGGTCCTCGCCGAGCGCGTGCCCCGGCAGGTGCTCGTCGGCCGCCCGCACATGGAGCCGCGCCTGCGCCGCGTGGCGGGCGAGATCTACTTCGAGACCTACAAGCTGCTCCGCCGCGACGACCGCGAGCCCGCCGGCCTGGGCGCCCTGCTCGCGGGCACCGAGACCTACCGGCGCGTGCGCGCGACCGAGCACGACCACGAGCGGATCGGGCTCGCGCTCGCGCTCGGGCTCGAGCAGGAGCTCGGGCCCGACGGCGTCCCGATCCGCGTCGTCACCGACCCGGTCGGGCTGCGCGACTGCGCGCTCATCGTCTCCGCCTCGAGCACGCCCGAGCCCGTGATCTACCCGCGCCACCTCGGCCCCGGCCCGCGCGTGATCTGCGACCTCGCGGTGCCCGAGGACACGGCCCCCGAGGTCCTGGCCGAGCGCCCCGACGTGCGCGTGATCCGGGGCGGGATCGTCCGGCTGCCGGGCGACCAGCGGCTCGTGCTCGCGGGCATGCCGCTCGAGCCGGGCCACGTGTTCGCCTGCATGGCCGAGACCCTGCTGCTCGGCCTCTCGCGCATGAACGAGCACTTCTCGTGGGGGCGCGTCACGAAGATGCACGTCGAGGCGATCCGCGACCTCGCGACCTACCACGGGTTCCGCCTGGCCCGCCCCGCGATGGAGGCGGTGCTGTAGGCGGCCGAGGGCGCCGGCCGAGGGGCCCGCGGCCCCGGGGCGCCCCGGACGTGGCGGGGTCCCCCTCGGTCGACCGCGCGCGAGCGCCCCGCGCCCGGCCCGCCGACTTGTCCGGCGCCCCCCCCGTGAGGCACCATGCGCGGCATGGGGCAGGTGGCCGAGGTCGCGCCGGGCGGGGGGCTGTTCGGGCGGATCGCCGTGAAGAAGGGCCTCGTCAGCGAGGCCCAGCTCGGGCGGGCCCTGCGCCTCCAGGAGGAGCTGCGCGCGGTCGGGCTCGCCCGGCCGCTCGGGCGCGTGCTCGTCGCCGAGGGGATCCTGGCCGAGGGGCAGGTGGAGCTGATCCTGCGCCTGCAGCAGGTCAACGAGCGCGTCCGCTACGGGCGCCGGTTCGGGCGCGTGGCGGTGCGCAACGGGCTGCTCGCGCCGGCCGCGCTCGAGCGGGCGCTCGCCCGCTGCCGCGAGGAGGGGCACGAGCGCGGCCTCGACGAGGTCCTGCTCGAGCAGGGCGCCCTCGAGCCGCGCGCCGCGCGGGCCGTGCAGCAGGCGCTCGCCCGCCACGCCGCGCGCGCCCACGCGGAGGGCGGGGCGGGCGGCGCGTCGAGCGGCGACGACCTCGGCGACCCGCTCGAGGGCGCCGATCTCGACGAGCCGGCCCCCGGGCAGGCCCGCACCACGACGGGCCGCCTCGCCCAGACGCTCGACACGCGCGACGCGGACGACGCGGACCCGCGGGACGACGCGGCCGGCGGCGCGGCGGCGCGGGCCGCGCTCTCCCGCCGCAAGGACGACCTGGCGTTCGCCGCCGTCGCCCTCCGCGCGGGGCTCGTCCTCGTGGGCGAGCTCGAGCGCGCGCTCGAGGACCAGGACCGCGTCCCGGCCCCGGGGGAGGCCCCGCCCCCCCTCGCCGACGTCCTGCGCGCCCGCGGGGTCCTCGCGCCGCGCGACGTCGCGGAGGTCCTCGCGCAGGTCGCGGCCGCCCGCGAGGAGCGGCTCGTGATCCCCGGCTACGCGGTCACGGACGTGCTCGGCCACGGCGTCACGAGCCTCGTGCTCCGCGCCCGCCACGAGCTGATCGGCCACGAGGTGGCGATCAAGCTGTTCCGGCCCGAGCACGTCGCCGCGACCACGCCCGAGGGGCTGCTCGAGGAGGCCCGCCAGGCCGGGCGGGTCCGCCACCCGAACCTCGTGCAGGTCTTCGAGGCGGGCCGCGTCCACCGCCGGGTCTACCTCGTCATGGAGCTCGTGGACGGCCGCACCCTCACGGACCGGCTGCGCGGGGAGGGCCCCCTCCCCGAGCGCGACGCGCTCGCCCTCGCGCGCGACGTGGCCCGGGCGCTCACGGCGGTCCACGCGGCGGGGCTCGTGCACCGCGACGTGAAGCCGCAGAACGTGCTCCTCGCGGCGGACGGGGCCGCGAAGCTGACGGACCTCGGGCTCGCCTGCGACCCGCGCCGCTCCGCCGACGTCCCCGGCGCGATCTACGGGTCGCCGCACACGATCTCGCCCGAGCAGGCGCAGGGCGACCCGATCGACGCGCGGGCCGACCTCTACGGGCTGGGCGCGACCCTGTTCCAGGCGCTCACCGAGCAGCCCCCCTACGACGCGAACGACGCGTTGACGATCCTCATGGCCCACGTGTCCGCGCCGGTCCCGGACCCGCGGGCGCGCCGGGCCGGGATCTCGCGCGCGACGGCCGAGCTCGTGATGCGCCTCCTCGCGAAGGCCCCGGCCGACCGCCCCCCCGACGCGGCCGCCGTGGTCGCCGCGCTCGAGGCCCTGCTCGCGGCGAGCTGAGAGCCCTTGAAGAAATCGCCGGCTCGGCCGCGCTCGCCATCGACGCCGCCTGCGTCGTTGGTCGCAAATCACAGTCCCTCCAGGAATGCTCGACTTGCTCCCGCCTCGCAGGCGGCGCCGCTGGCTTCGCGCTGGCCTTCGCCGAGGACTTCTTCAAGGGCTCTGAGCGCGGCCGCGCGACCCCGACGGGCGCCGCGTCGAGGCCGCGCGGGCGATAGGCTCGTGGCGTGAACGCGGCGGGATGGTCACGGGCGCGCGGTCGGGGCCTCGATGGCTGAGGTCGGCTGGCCAGCCGCGCTCGCGGTCGGCGTGCTCGCCGCGGTCGGGCTCGCGACGTTCCCGCCGGCGGGGCTCGAGGGCGAGGCCCTCCGCGCCCTCGTCGTGCTGCTCGGGGGCGCGCTCGCCGCGCTCGTGGCGCTCGCCGCCTGGGGCCGCCGGCCCTCGCCGCGGGCGTCGTGGTGGCGATGGCCGCGCTCCAGCTCGTCCC
>JANJTH010000507.1 GCA_024711205.1 Planctomycetota bacterium
CCCCCCGTCGCGCGCGAGCGCCGCCCGCGCCGCCAGCGCGCTCGCGCGCGCCTCGAGCTGCGAGCCGGGGAGCCCGACGACCTCCGGCCCGACCCACGACGGCGGCCCGGCCGGGACCGCCGCGGGCCCGGGGCGGAGGCGCCCCGAAGGAGGCTGGGAGCTCCCGAGGCGCAGCGCGAGCGGGAGCGAGGCGAGCGCCAGCAGGACGCCCGCGGGCGCGACGAGCCGCACCCACGACCGGCCGGCCCCGCCCAGCGCGCGGCGCGCCGCCGCGTAGCGCCGCGAGGCCGTGCGCGGCCGGTCGCGCTCGAGCGCGCTCACGACCTCGCCGAGCGGCGGGCGCGCCGCCGGGTCCGGGTCGAGCATGCGCTCGCACAGCGTCTGGAGCCCGAGCGGCGCGTCGGGGCACAGCTCGCGCAGGCGGGTCAGCCCGCGCGGGAGCTGGTCGGTCAGCGCCTCGAACAGGATCACCCCGACGGCGTAGACGTCGGACGCCGGGCCCCCCGGCTCGCCGCGCCGCCGCTCGGGCGCCATGTACTCGAACGTGCCCCCCTCGGGCGCGCGCGAGCCCAGGTCGCGCGATGGCTCGAGCCCGCCCGGGCGGGCGCCGTCGCTCGACGTGGCCGCGAGCCCGAAGTCGAGCAGGTGGAGCGCGCCCGCGCCGCCGTCGCCGCCCGCCTCGTCGAGCAGGAGGTTCTCCGGCTTGAGGTCCTGATGGACCACGCCGCGCGCGTGGCAGTGGACGAGCGCGCGCCCGAGCTCGATCACGGCCTGGGCCGCCGTCGCCGGGTCGAGCCGGCCGTCCTCGTTGAGCCGGACGCGCAGGCTCCGCCCGCGCACGAGGTCGACCGCGAGCCAGGGCGGGTCGGCGTCGAGCCCGCGCGCGCGCACCTTGGGGATCCGCGGGTGGTCGAGCCGCTCGGCGATCTCGGCCTCGCGCGCGAGCCCGGCGCGCCCGTGGGGGCCGAGCGCGACCTTGAGCGCGACCTCCCGGCCGGCGCCGGAGCCCACGCCCGCGCCGGACTCGGGCCCCTCGCGCGCGCGCCACACCTCGCCGAACCCGCCCCGCCCGAGCGGCTCCTCGAGCTGGAACGGCCCGACCCAGTCGCCCTGGACGAACGGCGAGGCCTGCTCGAGCGCCCAGCGGTCGAAGTCCGTCGTGCCCTCGCGCGCGACCCCGCGCGCGCCCGTGCCGACCTTGTGCCGCGGACGGTCGCGCAGGGTGAGCAGCACCCGCTCGCGCAGCTCGCCCGCCGACGGGATCCGCCGCGCCGGCTCGGGGTGGAGCGCCCACTTGAGCAGGATGTCGAACCGCGGCGAGAGCTCGCGCTGGGGGGCCGCCTCGGTCGGACGCGCCATGCCGTGCGGCACGTCGCCCACGAGCAGCTCGTAGAGGACGATCGCCGCCGAGTAGACGTCGGAGGCCGGCCCCGGCGGCTCGCCGCGGCGGACCTCGGGGGCCATGTAGGCGAGCGTCCCCTGGAGCGGGACGCGCGAGGCGAGCGAGAGCGAGAGGTAGGCGTCGCGCAGGACCGCCTGCGAGACCTGCCCGAGCCCGAGGTCGATCAGGCGCAGCGCGCCCGAGGGCTCGAGCATGACGTTCTCGGGCTTCACGTCGCCGTGGACGATCCCGCGCCGGTGGAGGTGGTCGAGCACGGCGAGGAGCTGGTCGATCACCGCGAGGAGCTTCGCCATGGGCGGGAGCGGCTCGGTCCTGAGCGCGTCGCGCAGGCTCCAGCCCCGCACCCACTCCATGGCGAGGAACGGCGGGTCGTGGTCGACCTCGACCTGGACCTGCCGCACGAGGTTCCTGTGCGTGACCCGGCGCAGGATGTCCTTCTCGCGCCGCATCTGCCGCACGTAGCCCGGGTGGAACGGGACCTTCACGGCCAGGTCGAGCTGCCCGCCGGCCGCGAGCCGCTCGACCCAGGCCAGCGTCTCGACCGCGGCGTCGAGGTGGCGCGCGCGCACGCCCGCGGCCGGGTCGGGCTCGGCGGCGGCCGCCGGGGCGACGGGGTCGCCCGGCGCGTCGGGCGCGGCGCCGAGGCCGAGGAGCTGCGCGCTCCGGGCCAGGTTCTCGACGACCCCGGAGACCTCGCCCGCGCCCCCGGCCGGCGCGTCGCGCAGGTGGGCCGCGAGCGCCTCGAGCCAGCCGGGCAGCCGGCTCGGGTCGGGGTCCCGGTCCCAGGCGGTGGCCGGCTCCGGGCGCGCCCGCCACACCTCGGCGAAGCCGCCCTTGCCGAGCCGCTCGACGAGCCGGTAGAGGCCGACGCGATCCCCCGCCTGCATGCCCGGACTGTAGCCCGCGCGCGCGGATCCCGCCTGCCCGCGGCCGGCGTCCCGACGCAGGCGGGCGCCCGCGGGGCGGGGTACGGTAGGCTCGCGCGGCGCGCGCACGGCATCGCGCGCGGGGTCGGACGATGGCGGTCCCGGGGGTCGAGCGCTACGGGAAGGTCCTGCGCCTGCCGGCGCGCGGCCGCGCGGTCATCTCGACCGACCTGCACGGGAACCTCCCGGACTTCGAGCGGGTCGTCGCGCACTGCCGGCAGGTGCGCGACGAGGCCGAGGGCGAGGCGTTCCTCCTGCTCACGGGCGACCTCGTGCACGGCCCCTGCTACGGGCGCGAGCAGTGGCCCGAGCACCTGGGCGACTACTACGCCGACCAGAGCGTCGAGCTGTGGGAGGCGTTCGTCGCGCTCCAGCGCGAGCTCCCCGACCGCGTGTTCGCGCTGATCGGCAACCACGAGCACAGCCACGTGGGCGGGCCGCACACGCGCAAGTTCCACAAGAGCCCGTCCGAGACCGAGACCTTCGAGCGCCGCCTCGGGCCCCGCCGCGTCGAGCGGTTCAAGGCCTGGGTCCGCGGGCTCCCGATCGCCGCGTTGATCGGCCGCGGCGTCGTCGTCACCCACGGCGCCCCGCGCGTGCTCGACGCGTCGTTCGCCGAGGTGTGCGCCGTCGAGTACGGCGGCCACGAGCAGCGCACGATCCGCGAGATGATCGCCGTCCCGATCCTGGGCGAGCTGTTCTGGTGCCGCGCCTCGGGGACGCTCGCCGTGCGGCGGTTCCTCGAGCGCATGGAGCGCGACGAGCAGCGCAACTGGCTCGTCGTGTTCGGCCACGACCCGGTGCGGAAGGGCTACCTGCGCGAGGGGGACGAGCAGCTCTGCTTCTCGACCTCGTTCGGGCTCAAGAACGAGAAGAAGGTCTACCTCGACCTCGACCTGGCGCGCGAGTACCGCTCCGTCCGCGAGCTCCGCTACGGCCTCGACATCCTCCCGCTCTACCCCGAGCTCGCGGCCGGGCGCCGCAAGGCGCGGCTGGCCGGGAGCGGGCGCGGGGCCTGAGCGAAGCGCGAGGGCCGGGCGCGGGGCGAGATCGGAAGAGCGGCGGGGAGGGAACGAGTGTTCC
>JANJTH010000520.1 GCA_024711205.1 Planctomycetota bacterium
CGCGCACCTGCGCGCGGGCGACCTCGAGCGGGCGACCGCGGCGCTCGACGAGGCGCTCGCCCGGTGCCGCGACGACGCGCCGGCCGTGGCCTCCTTCGCGCAGGTCCGCGTCGCGGTCGAGGCCGAGCGCGCGCTCGCCCAGGCCGCGCTCGCCCGCGCCGAGGAGCACCTCGCGGCGCTCTGGCCGCCGCCGGCGCTCGTCGAGCTCGAGGCGGCGGCGGCCCGCTGGCCGCGCTGGTCCCCGCTCGCGTGGGCCCGGACGCGGGCGCTCGCCCAGCTCGGGCGCGTCGAGGAGGCCGCGACGGCCCTCGCGGCGGCGCAGGCGGGCTCCGCCCCGCCGGGCGCCGAGGACGGGCGCCTCGTCGAGCTGCTCCCGAAGCTCCCGCCGTCGCCCCCGGGTGCGCCGCCGGCCCGCGGCTGGGCGCCCTTCCTGGGCGGGGCCTGGCGGCAGGAGGGGGACGAGCTCGTCGGCGCCGGCCCCGGGCTCGGCCCCTACGACCTCTCGCTCCTCGTCGCCGAGGCGCCGCCTCCCGGCGCCCGCTACCAGCTCCGGGTCGAGCTGAGCCTGCTCGAGCGCGACCGGCCGCCCTACGCGGGCCTGCTCCTCGGCGGCCGCGGCGCCGACGACCTCCTCACGCTCTACCTCGCGCACGACCCGGCCGCCGTGCGCGGCCTCGTCGCGCCGGCCGAGCTCGAGCGGCTGCGCGCCGAGCAGAAGGCCTGGCCGAAGCTCCTCCGCCTCGCCCAGGTCCGCGGCGACCGCTGGCTCCACCTCGACACGCAGGTCGTGGCCTTCCCCGACCAGGGCTGGGTGGAGCTCACGGTCGAGGTCACGGGGGACACGGTCCGCGCGACCGTCGCGGGCAAGCCCGGCGAGCCCCTCCGCCTGGCCCGCCCGCTCGACGGGCGCGTCGGGCTCGCCCGCTACTACGGCAGCGCCGCCCGCTTCCGCGGCTGGCGCCTCACCGGCCGCTAGCGCTCGCCCCGGCCTCCGCCGAGCTGCCCTCGCCCCGTCGCGGGGCCGGGCGCCCTACGCGCCCGCCTCCCGCGGCCCCATCCCCCACGATTCAGAGCTGCTTCTCGAGCTGGAGCACCTGCCCCCACGACTCGTCGAACGCCTCGCCGAGCGACTTGCCGCCGTAGCGGACGTGGCGGAAGTAGTCGATCAGGAGGTGGCTCAGGCGGTGGATCCGGCGGACGGTCCACAGCGAGGCCCCCCGGCAGAGCGCGTCGGGGCGGCGGAGCACGTAGGCCGACAGCGAGTACATCGTCATGACCCGCGGGAGCACGTCGGCGCGCAGCCGCAGGTCGTAGTTCTTGAGCCCCGCCGAGATCCCGGCCTGGTCGCCGGTCTCGATCCGCTCGGCCACGATCTGCCGCATGGCCTTGAGCTGCTGCTGGCTCACGTTGTGGTCGAAGAACGAGGTCGCCGCCCGGTGCACGGCGGCGACCGACCCCTGGAAGTCCTGCACGCGCCGGGTCAGGCCGCGCACGCGCGCGTAGCCGGGGAGCGCGTCGAACTCGGCCTCGAGCGCGCGCTTGTGGCGGAGCGTCCGCACGCCCTCGGCCTTGTGCGCGGCGAGCTCGGCGATCGCGCCGCGCGAGAACATGCGCGAGATCCGCGAGCGCCCGGCCTCGGCGCGCTGGAGCTCGAGGATCCGCTCGCGGAGCGCGAGGAGCTTCGCCTCGGCCTCGGCGATCCCGCGGCTCAGCTCCTGCACGTGCGCGCCGTGCTCGGCCTCGAAGGCCGCGAACTCGTCGAGGAGCTCGCGGAGCGCCTGCCGCCCGCGCTCGTCCTTCACGTCGGTGACCTGCGTGAAGTCGGCCTCGTCGACGCGGAACTTCCCGGCCAGGTAGCCGAAGGCCTCGGCGCTCGGCGCGGCGAGCAGCACGTCGCGCTCGTCCGCCGAGAGCACGTCGTCCGCGAAGCGGCGCACGGACGGCCGCTCGAGCAGGCGGGCCAGGTCGCGCATGGCCTCGACGGGGGCGCTCGTCTTGACGAGGAGCGTGATGAGCCGCAGGAGCTCGAGCAGGTCGAGGTCGAGCAGGAGGAGGTCGCGCGCGTAGGGCGCGGGCGCGGCGTCGGGCGCGTCGAGCCCGAGCGCGCGCCGGCGGAGCTCGCCGAGCGCCGCGTGGTAGCTCTCGGCGACCGTCTCGGCGCCCGGGAGCTGCGCGCCCACCTCGTCGTAGAACCACAGCCCCCGCGCGCCGCGGACCACGAGGCGCGCGCCCAGGCAGGCCTTCGCCGGCTCGTTCCACCAGGCCGCGTCGCGGGGCAGCTTGTCGGCCGGGTGCATGAAGAACTGCCAGGCGTCCTGCGCGCCGCGCTGCGCGTCCGGGCGCAGGACGCCGAGCGGCAGCGTGTACGGCCCGCGCTCGACGAAGTCGTAGCGCCCCTGCTCCGCGTGCACGACCGGCACGACGGCGCGCAGGCAGCCCCACTTCTCGCGCGGGGCCCGGTCGAGCTCGCGCACGCTGAGCGGCGGCCCCTTGCGGAGCAGCTCGGCGGGGGGGACGACCTCCTCGACCTCCAACGCGCACCCCTCGCGCGCCGGGGCGGGCCCGGCCCGCCCGCGTCGCCGCGGAGGGCGAGGCTAACCCGGCGCGCTAACCCCTTCCACCCCAACGTGGCGTCTCGGCCTCGCGGCTTGACATGGGTTCGCGGGGTGGGCTACCGTCGGCCGAGGCGGGCTCCGAGGCCGGCCGCCCGCCCGGGCGCGCCCGGCGCCGTGCGGCCGTGGCCCGGGACGAGAGGGTGCGCTGCAGGCCGTGGGAGGAGCGACGCCGACGATCCCGAGCCCGGAGGACGTCCTCCTCGGGCGGGCCTGCATCCACTTCGGGCTCGTCACGCGCGAGCAGATCAACGTGTGCGTGGCGGACCAGCGGCGCTTCGCGCAGCAGGGGCGACCGCTCACGCTCGCGCAGGTCCTGATCGGCCGGCGCATGCTCTCGGCCGAGCAGTACCACCAGCTCGCCGAGCAGGTGCGGCAGCACCGCGCGGCGCAGCAGCCCGGCGCGGCGGTCACGGCCTCGGGCGGGCACGTCGCGAGCGCGCCGCCGCCGCCCGCGCTCCCGGACATCACGGCGAGCGGGCGCTACGCGGCGGCGCCGCGCGGGCCCCAGGCGGCCGCCGCGCGCGCGCTGCCCCCGCACCTCGCCGCGCCGGTCCCCGCCTCGCAGCCGGTCATGTGGGCCGAGGCGCCGCCGCCCTCCGCGGACGAGGTCCACGAGGCCGCGCGGAGCTGGGACGACGCCGCGTCCTCGGTCGAGGCCGAGTACTCGGTCGTGGCCGAGCCCGGGGAGACGGAGACGGTCGTCTCGCCGCAGGCGGCCCGCGAGCGCCGCGACCAGGGGATCCGCAACATCCTCGGGATCGGCGAGGAGCAGGACGAGTTCGACTTCGGCGAGTACCGGATCCTGGGCGAGGTCGCCGCGGGCGGCATGGGGATCATCTACCGCGCGCGGGCGAGCGTGACCGGGCAGGTCTACGCGCTCAAGGCGCTCATGAACGTCGAGAACGCCAACGAGAAGCAGCTCCGGCGGTTCATCCAGGAGGCCCAGAGCGCCATGCGCCTGGACCACCCGGGGATCGTGAAGATCCACGACATCGGGATCTACGAGAACATCCCCTACTTCACGATGGACCTGATCGCGGGCCAGGACCTGCACCACGTGCTCAGGGCCAAGGCCCTGCCCATGAACGAGCTGCTCGACATCGTGCGCAAGACCTGCGAGGCGGTCCACTACGCGCACGAGCACGGGGTGATCCACCGCGACCTCAAGCCCGCGAACATCATCGTGCGCGACCGCGACCGCGAGCCGATCCTCACGGACTTCGGCCTGGCGAAGAACCTCGACAGCTCGTTCAAGCTGACGGCCGAGGGCGCCATGGTCGGGACGCCGCTCTTCCTCTCGCCCGAGCAGGTCTCGGGCAAGGCGCAGGAGGTCGACGCGCGCTGCGACGTCTACGGCCTGGGCGTCATGCTCTACCAGATCCTCACGGAGCGCCTGCCGTTCGTCGGCCGCAACCCCTACGAGGTCTACCGCAAGGTGCTCGAGGAGGACCCGGTCCCGCCCACGCAGGTCGCGCCGCGCGTCTCGCCCGAGATCGAGAAGGTCTGCCTCATGTGCCTCGCGAAGTCGCGCGAGGAGCGCTACCCGTCCGCGCAGGCCCTCGCGGAGGACATCGCGCGCTTCCTCCGGGGCGAGCCGGTGCAGGCCAAGCTGCCCACGCCCGCGGCCGCCCAGAAGAAGAAGGACCCGACCGCGGCGGGCAAGGCGCCCAGGGCCCGCGGGCCCGGCGCGGCCCCGGCGCAGGGCGGCCCGACGCTGTCGCCGGCGATCCTGGCCGGCATGGCGGCGGCGGTCCTCGTGATCGTGGGGGGCCTGGGCTACATCCTCTGGGCCCTGCTCTCGGAGTGAGCGCGCCCGGCGCCCCGTCGAAGGCCCCGGCGAAGGCCGACCTCGCCGCGCCGCGCGTGGCCTGGCCGACGGTCGTCCTCGCGCTCGCGGCCGCGGCGACCTGGGCGGGCGCGGTCGCGCTGGGCGCGGCGGGCCGGCTGCCCCTCCCGCTCGCGGTCGGGCTCGCGGCGGCGGCCGCGTTCGCCTGCTTCACGCCCATGCACGACGCGGCGCACCGCTCGGTCGCGCGCGCGCGCTGGCTCAACGAGCTCGTGGGCCGGCTCGCGGCGGTCCCGCTCACGGCGCCCTTCGTCGCCTTCCGCTACGTGCACCTCGAGCACCACAAGCACACGAACGCGCCCGGGCTCGACCCCGACCTGTGGAGCGGGACAGGCCCGCGCGCGCTCCTGCCGCTCCGCTGGCTCACGCAGGACCTCCACTACTACGCGGTCGTGTTCGCGGCCGCGCGGCGCCGCCCGCGGGCCGAGCTCGTCGAGCTCGCGCTCGCGCTCGGCGCGCAGGCCGCCGTCCTCGCGCTCTGCTGGGGCCAGGGCCTCCTCCTCGAGGCGGCGCTCCTCTGGCTCCTGCCGGCCCGGCTCGCGATCGCGGCGCTCGCCTGGTCGTTCGACTACGCGCCGCACCGGCCGCACGTCACGCGCGCGAGCGACGACCGGTTCCGGGCCACGCACGTCGTGGGCGGCCCGTGGCTCACGCTGCCGTTCCTGTGGCAGAACTACCACCTGATCCACCACCTCTACCCGGGCGTGCCCTTCTACCGCTACGCCCGGCTGTGGCGCGCGCAGCGCGCCGACCTGCTCGCGCGCGGCGCGCGCGTCGTCCCGGTCGTGGGCCGCGTCCTGCCGCTCGCCCCCGCGCCGGCGCCTGCCCCCGCCGCCGGCCCGGCGGCCGCCTGACGTGACCCCGCCGCCGACCCTGCTCGACGGCGCGCGGGTCCTCTGGTGGGCCTGGTCCGGGGAGCGGCCGTTCGGCGAGCTGTGGGGCGCGCCCGAGCCCGAGCGCTGGGTCCACGGCTTCGCCGTGTGCCGCTACGACGGCGCGCGCGAGGTCTACCGCTTCTCGTGCACCGCGAGCTGGCAGGTCGTGCAGGACTCGCTGCACGACGACGAGGACGAGGCGAAGGCCGCGGTGCCGACGAACTACGACGCGAGCCGGGTCGTCTGGCGGCGGGCCGGGGCGTAGGGGGCGTATCGTGGCCCGGCCCGGTCCGCCCGGGCGGAGGGGGGCCTCGCGTGGAGTCCGACCTGGAGCAGGCCCGGCGCCGCGCGCTCGCGCGCGTCGCGCAGGAGCCCGGCAGCGCCGCGGCCCTCTACGAGGCCGCCTGCGCCCACGATCGCCTCGGCCTCGAGCGCGAGGCGGTCCCCTTCTACGTGGCCGCGCTCGAGGCGGGCCTCGCGGGCGACGACCTGCGCGGCGCCTGCCTCGGGCTCGGGAGCACCTACCGCGTGCTCGGCGAGCACGCGCGCGCGCTCGAGGTCCTCGAGCGCGGGCTCGCGGCCTTCCCCCGGGCCCGTGACCTGGGCGCGTTCCGGGCCATGGCCCTCTACAACCTCGGCCGGTCCAAGGAGGCCGTGGCCGCCCTCCTCCTGCTCCTCGCCGAGGGCCCCGGCGACCCCGAGGTCACGCGCTACGCGCGCGCGATCGCCCTCTACGCCGAGGACCTCGACCGCACCTGGCCGTAGTGCTCCCGAGGGTCGATCCCCGGCCGAGCCGACGCCGCAGGGCCAGGCGCCTCCGCCCGACGCTCTCCGCGGCCCCATCCCCCATCGGAAAAGTGGGGGGGGGGGGGGCGGCGGGGGGCCCCCCCCCCCCCA
>JANJTH010000555.1 GCA_024711205.1 Planctomycetota bacterium
CCCCCCCCCCGGCGGGGGGGGGGGCGCCCCGGCCGCGCCCCGAGCGCGGAGCGGACCTCACGCGACCGCCAGCGCCGGCGGGCCCGGCGCGCGTGGGAGCGCAGACGGACCCGACGCCAGGCGCCCAGGAGGAGGTCAGCCGCCGTCGCCTGGGGCTCGGGCGCGAGCACCCGCCGGGGCCGCCCGCTGGAGCCCGACGCGAGGCGAAGCCCCTGCGCGACCGTGAGCCCGGGCTGGACCGCGAGCGCCGAAGCGTCCGGCCCCTGGAGCGGTCCCCCGTCACGCCTCCGCGAGCGCGGCCCCGAGGTCGAGCGCGACCGTGCGGAGGAGCGCCTCGTCGTCGAGCTCGGTCAGGGCGACCTCGCCCTCCCCCTCGACGACGGCGCCCGCGAGCGCGCGCTTCGCCTCGACGAGCTCGTCGATCCGCTCCTCGAGCGTGCCGCGGCACACGAGCTTGTGGACGAGCACGTTGCGGCGCTGCCCGATCCGGTAGGCGCGGTCGGTCGCCTGGTCCTCGACGGCCGGGTTCCACCAGCGGTCGAAGTGGACCACGTGCGAGGCCGCGGTCAGGTTGAGGCCCGTCCCGCCCGCCTTGAGCGAGAGCACGAAGAACGGCGGGCCGCGCTCGTCCTGGAACCGCTCGACGAGCGCGCGCCGGTCGGCGACGCGGGTCTGGCCCGTGAGCACGAGCCCCGGCCGGCCGAACACGCCCGCGAGGAACCGCGCGAGCGGCTCGGCCGCCTCGCGGAACTGCGTGAACACGAGCGCCTTCTCCTGCCGCGCCGCGACCTCCTCGCAGAGCTGCCCGAGCCGGGCGAGCTTGCCGCTCTGGCCGGGGTCCCACTCGCCCACGCCCAGCGCCTGCGCGGGGTGGTTGCAGACCTGCTTGAAGCGGAGCAGGTAGGCGAGCACGAGCCCGCGCCGCGCCATGTCGCCCTCGGCCCGCGCGCGCTCGAGGTCGCGCGCGAGCGCGTCGACCGTCTCGGCGTAGAGCGCGGCCTGCGGCCTCGTGAGCGCGCAGTAGGCGCGGAGCTCGGTCTTGTCGGGCAGGTCCGCGATCACGGACCGGTCGCTCTTGAGCCGGCGGAGCAGGTACGGCCCCACGAGCCGGCGGAGCGGCGCGTAGCGCCCCGGGTCGGCGCTGGCCGCGAGGCGCTTCGAGAAGGCCTGGAACGCCCTGGCGCTCCCGAGCAGGCCGGGGCACAGGAAGTCGAAGATCGACCACAGGTCGCCCAGGCGGTTCTCGACGGGTGTCCCGGTGAGGGCCACGCGCGCGCGACCGGCGAGCCCCTTCACGGCGCGCGTCTGCTTGGCGCCCGGGTTCTTGATCGCCTGCGCCTCGTCGAGGATCACGAGGTCCCAGGCGGTGGTGGTCGCCCAGGGCAACCGCTGGACCTGCCCGTAGGTCGTGACGACGAGGTCCGCGCGCGCGAGGTCGTCGGGCGTCAGGTCCGCGGAGGTCCGGACGGGCGCCGGCGCCGCGGGCTCGCCCGGGACGGCGCCCGGCGCGCGGCGTCGCCTCGGGGCCCGGGCCCCCGGCGACGTCGCGGCCTGGGCCTCGCCGCCGGGCGCCGCGCGCGCGGCGGCGCCGCGCTCCGACGGGTGCGCCACGAGCAGGCGGAGGCCCGGCGCGAACCGCGCGGCCTCGGCCTTCCAGTTGCCGAGGAGCGACGCCGGCACGACGAGCAGGCTCGGGCGCCGGCCGGGCAGCTCGCGGCGCAGGAGCAGCAGCGCGAGGACCTGGAGCGTCTTGCCGAGGCCCATGTCGTCGGCCAGGCACGCGCCGAGCCCGAGCCGGGCGAGGAGCGCCAGCCACGACACGCCGTCGCGCTGATACGGGCGGAGCGTGGCCTGGAGCCCGGGGACGCGCTCGACCGCGCGGGCGGCCGGGTCGGTCAGCTCGGCCAGGACCCGGCGCAGGCCGGCGCCGGCGGCGACGCGCGACCAGTCTGCCGTGGCCTCGGGCGGGGCCGCCGCCGCCTCGGCCCCGAGCGCGACCCCGGCCAGCAGGCGCATGCTCTCCTGGACCGAGAGGCCCTGGCGGGCGCCGCGCTCGAGCGCGCGCCAGTGGCCCAGGACCTCCTGGAGCCGGGCCGGGTCGACCTCGACCCACTGCCCCCGCAGGCGCACGAGCCCGCCGGCGCTCGCCCGGAGCGCCTCCCACTCGGCCGGCGTGAGCGGCTCGTCGGCGAGCACGAGGTCGACCCGGAAGTCGAGGAGCGCGTCCTGCCCGAGCGTCGGCCCGGGGCGCTCCCCGATCGAGACGCGCACCTCGGGGCGCGGGCCGCGCCTGGCACGCCACCAGTCCGGCACGCGGACGACGAGGCCGGCCTGCTCGAGCGCCGGGACCTCCTGGAGGAAGCGGTGCGCCTCGCGCGCGGACCACCGGCGCGGCTCGTAGAGGGCGCCCGACTCGAGCAGCTCGCGCGCGAGCGGCGAGGCCGCGGCCGCGCGCTCGACGGGCCGCAGGAGCGCCAGGAGCGCCTGGCGGTCCTTCTTGCCCGCGTACTCCTGGAGCGCGCGCCCGAGCGGCGCGTGCTGCGGCTTCCCCGCGCTCGAGACGCGCGTCGTGTAGGTGGCGAGGAACGCGAACGGGGCCGCCGGGTCGCCGGGGTTCTCGGCCAGGTGCAGGCACACGCGGCCGACGAGCGCGAGGCCGCCCCCCTGCGCCTCGACCCACGCCTCGAGCGAGCCGCCCCGCCGGGCGACGTCGGCGGCGAGGGCCGCCTCGACCGCGGCCCACAGCGCGCGCGCGACGTCCGCGGTCAGGTACTCGGCGCCGAGGAACGGGGGCGCCCCCTCGACCCAGGCGCCCAGCCCCTCGGGGGGCGGCGGCACGGCGAGCGCATCCGCTCCGGTCGGCCCGCCCGCCCCGGCCTCCTGCCGGGCGGCCTGCGTGGTCCGCAGCCGGGTCAGGAACAAGCGCCCGAGCTCGCGCGCGTGGGCGAGGTCGGGCGGGAGCTCGCTCGCCGCCTCGGTCGTCGCGAGGTGGAGCAGCCCCTCGCCGGGGCTCCGGCCGAACGCGGCCGCGACGCGACGCGCGGCCGGGCCGGCGAGGCCCCGCTCGTCCGGCGCCGCGGCCCGAGCGAACAGCCGGCCGCCGGGCGTCAGGCCCAGCGCGACCGCGCCTTCGGGCGCAGGCTCCTCCGGGGTCTCGGGGCGAGGGGCCGCGGCGCGCGCCATGCGGGTCGAGGGTAGCAGACGACCTCGAGGCGAACGGCGGGGCCGTCGCCCGGGTCGACGAGGCGGTCGAGGTGGACGGCGACGACGCGCGCGAGGTGCTCGGGCGCGCGGAGGTCCGCCGCCCGCACGAGCCAGCTCCCCGGCTCGAGCGGCGCGAGGCCCCCGAGCCCGCCGGCCTCGAGGCACGCGCGCCAGTGTCGCGCTGCGTCCTCGTCCGCGGGCCAGGGGCGCGTCGCGAAGTCCGACGGCTCGAGCGAGAGGACCGGGACGAGCGCGAGGTCGTGCGCGGGGATCTCCGCCGCCGGGGACGTCACGGCGCGCCCGCCCAGGCGGCGCACAGGTCGAGGAACGCCGCGCGGAGCGGCGGGAAGGCGGTCACGTTCGGCGCGTGGTTCACCTCGAGGAGGTGCGGGGTGCCGTCGGGCGCGACCTGGTAGTCGACGGCGCACACCGCGAGGTCGAACCGGCGCGCGAGCGCCCTCGCGTCCGCCAGCAGGTCCGGGTCGGGCGCGTCCTCGAGCGCCGCGTCGGGGTGGTGGATCGAGCGCAGCCAGCCGTCCCCGGCCATGCGGACCTGCCAGGCCCGGTCGCCGACGAGCGCGATCCGGACCGACGTCCCCTCGACGAACGGCTCGACGACGGTCGGCTCGCGGGGCTCGAACCGGCCCGCGAAGCGGGCCTTGTCCTCGCCGCAGTGCCACACGCCCCACTTCGCGACCGCGGGCGCCGCGGCCTCGTAGGGGTCGGGCGGCAGCGCGAGCCCGCGGGGGAGCGCGCCGAAGCGCGTGACGGCGAGCGCGCGCGCGAGCGCGGGGATCCGCTCGCGGCAGTCGAGGAGCCCGAGCGCCGACGGCAGGCACGGCCCGCGCCAGAGCGCGAGCGCGGTCAGGAGGGGCAGGTCGTCGGCGAACACGCCGTGGAAGATCACGCGCGAGACGGGGAGGAACCGCCCGACGACGGAGGCGCTCTCGACCTCGAGCGCGCCGTCCACGAGCCGGAACCGGGGCACGATCGGCCACACGACGCGCGGCCCGGACAGCCGCGCGCGGAGCGCGTCGGCCTCCGGCGCGTCGAGCCCCACGAGGAGCAGGCGGCCCCCGTCACCCTCGCGCCCCGACGCCCGCCCGGCGCCTCCGTCGTCGGTCCGCTGCCCGCTCGTCACGTCGTCCTCCCCCGGGGCCCTCGGCGCCGGGACGTTCGACGGCCCGCGCGCCCCCGGGTGTCGGGCGCGGGCCGGGCGCAGGTCGGCCCCCGGTCCCGGCGGCGCGGCCGCCCCGGCCCCCGGCGGCTACGCCGCCCCGGCGGCCGGCCGCGGGGCGCCCGGGCGCGCCGGGAGCGTGACCGTGAAGGTGCTCCCCTGCCCGGGGGCGCTCTCGACCTCGATCGCGCCGCCGAGGAGCCCCACGAGCCGGTGGCTGATCGCGAGGCCGAGGCCCGTGCCCTCGTGCTGGCGCTGGAGCCCCGAGTCGAGCTGCCGGAACGGCCGGAACAGGGTCGGCAGGTCCTCCCGGCGCATGCCGATCCCCGTGTCGCGCACGCGGAGCCGGACCGCCCCGGCGCCCTGCGGCCCGTCGGCCGGCGCGGGCTCGACCTCGAGCGTGACGCCGCCCTCGACCGTGAACTTGACCGCGTTGTTGAGCAGGTTGAGCAGGACCTGCTCGACGCGCCGCCGGTCGCTCTCGAGCGGCGGGAGCGCGGCCGGGGCCCGGACCTCGAGCGAGAGGCCCCGCCGCGCGGCGAGCGGGCGAATCGTCGCCGCGGCCCGCTCGACGGCCGCGAGGAGGTCGAACGGCTCGACGCGCACGTCGAGCTGCCCGGCCTCGATCTTCGAGATGTCGAGCACGTCGTTGATCAGGTCGAGCAGGTGCCGGGCGCTCCCCTGGACCATGCCGAGCTGCTTGTGCTGCTCCGGCGCGAGCGGCCCCGCGAGCCCCTGGAGGAGGATCCCCGTGAAGCCGATGATCGAGTTGAGCGGCGTGCGCAGCTCGTGCGACATGGTCGCGAGGAACGCGCTCTTGAGGTGGTCGGCCTCCTCCGCCCGGGCCCGCGCCGCCTCGAGCTCGACCGTCCGCGCGGCGACCCGGCCCTCGAGGTCGGCGGCGAGCGCGCGCAGCGCCTGCTCGGCCGCGCGCCGCGCGGTCACGTCGACCGACAGCACGAGGAGGCCCTCGGGCACCGGCTGGCAGCGCACGACGAACCAACCGTGCGTCCCGTCCGCGAAGTCGTAGCGGAGCTCGTCCTCGAGCACCCGCCGCTCCGCCATGCCGCGGCGCAGGAGCGCGAACACCGGGCTCGCCTCGATCCCGGGCCAGGCCTCGGGCATGGTCCGCCCGAGGAGCTCGGCGTTGGGCCGCCGGTTGTGCCGGGCGGCCGCGTCGTTCAGGTAGAGGTAGCGCCAGTCGGGGGCGAGGAGCTGACAGCCCTCGAGCACGCTGTCGAGGGTCGTCCGGTGCCGCTCCTCGGCCAGGCGGAGCGCCGCCTCCGCCCGCCCGCGGTCCTCCTCGCCCGCGCGGTGGTCGAGCGCGAACGAGAGGTCCTGCGCCGCCTCCTCGAGGAGCGCGACCTCCTCCGGGCGGAAGAACCCGGGCTCCGCCGCGTACACGTTGAGCGTGCCGGAGGGGACGCCGCGCAGGTGGAACGGGAGCGCGGCCGAGGCGCGGAACCCGCTCCGCGCGTAGCGCTCGCGCCAGGGGCGCGTGGCCGGGTCCTCGAGCAGGTCGTTGCACACGTAGGCGCGCCCCTCGCGGAACGCCGTGCCCGACGGCCCGCGCCCGCGCGGGTCGTCGTCGGTGCGGACCTCGAGCCCCTCGAGGAAGCCTCGCTCGTCGCCGTGGGAGGCGACCGGGACGAGCCGGCGGGCGGCCTCGTCGTGCCAGCCGATCCACGCCAGGCGCAGGCCGCCGCGCGCGACGAGGGCCTCGCACACCTGGGCGAACAGGGCCTCGCGCGAGGGGGCCCGCACGATCGCCTGGTTCACGCCGCTCAGGGCCGCGTAGAGCCGCGCGAGCCGCGCGACCTCGCGCTCGTGCGCGCGAGCGCTCGCCTCGCCGCGCCGGAGCAGGGCGACGAGGACGACCATGCCGCTCGCCGCCGCGGCGAACAGGCCCGCGGAGACGACGTGCCCGGGCGGGAAGGCGAGCGCGCCGCGCGGCGGGAGGAACCACGCCTCGACGGCGAGGACCGAGAGCGCGACCGCGAGCGCGCCGCCGAGCGCCCCGCGCAGCAGCGCGGCGGCGAGCGTCGCCACGTAGAAGGCGAGGAACGGGGTGCGCTCGATCGCCGGCCAGAGCAGCGCCGAGAGCGCCGCGGCCGCGGCCACGGCGGCGGGGGCGGCCGCCGCCGCGCCGCCGA
>JANJTH010000613.1 GCA_024711205.1 Planctomycetota bacterium
CAGCCCCCGCCGCGGGCCCGTCAGCCCCCGCCGCGCCGGGCCGATCGGGCGCGGGCGCGGGCCGCGCCGCGCTCGCGAGCGACTGCCGGTGGAGCGCCGTGAGCAGGCGGGCGCGGAGCGCGCTGTTGCCGCCGGCCCCGCCGATCGGGACGAGGACGCGGCGCACCCGCGCCGGGCTCCAGCCGGGCGGCGCGCGCAGGAAGGCGACGTTGCCCGGGAGCTCGGCCGAGAACGCCTCGAGGCGGTCGCGCACGGCGGGGTCGCCGAGGCGCGCGAGGCCGACGAGGGTCACGTCGCAGCGGTGCGTCCGGGCCACGCGCGCGATCTCGGCCCAGGGGTGCGCCGAGACGGTCGCGAGGCACTCGACCCGGACCCCGGCGCGCAGGGACGCCGCGAGGGACTGCCCGAGCGCGTGGGCCATGGACGAGAGGTCCGGCTCGGGCGCGGGACCGCCCACGGCGTCCGCGGCCCCGGGCGCCGGCGCGACGACGTTGAGCAGGAGCACGCGCCCGACGCGCGGCGGCGTGAGGCAGGCGGCGGTCGCCGCGAGCGTCCCCGCGTTGGCCGGGTTCGCGACGGGCACGAGCACGAGCGGCGAGCGCCCGCGGAGGAGCAGGAGGTCGGGGTCCGCGGCCTCGCTCGCGGCGTCGAGCGTGCGCGCGCGCGGGGCGAGGTAGCCCAGGTAGACGCCGGCGCCGAGCACGAGCCACGCGCCCGTGATCGCGCCCGCGGCCGGGACGGCGACGGCCTGGTAGACGGCGAGGCCGGCGCACGCGAGCGCGCCGAGGGCCGGGAGGACGGGCCAGAGCGGCGCGCGGAACCCCTCGTGGTCGGGCTGCCGCCGGCGCGCGAGCACGCACAGTGCGTTGGCGAGCGCGAACGTGACGAGGAAGATCAGCGACGAGGCCGCGCCGGCGCTCGCCACGTCGCCCACGCCGAGGAGCGTGGCGCAGGCGACCGCGCTCGTGGCCCCGAGCGCGCGCGTGGGCGTCCCGCTCGCGCGGTCGACGGGCTCGAGCGCGGCCGGGAGCGTGCGATCGCGCGCCATGGCCTGCGCGATCCGCGACGACGCGAACAGGTTCGCGAGCAGGGCCGAGCCCATGGAGAGGACGCCCGCCGCCATGACGAGCCAGTAGCCGACGGGCCCCAGGAACACGCCGGCCGCGCGCGCGATCACGGTGTCGGGGTCGCGCGCGACGAACTCGGCGAGCGTCGTGTCGGCCGGCACGCCCGCGACCGCGACGACGAGGAGCAGCGGCAGGTAGACGACGAGCGCGACGGCGAGCGCGAGCAGCATGGCGCGCGGGAGCACGCGCCGCGGCGCCTCGACCTCGCCCGCGACCGCGGCGACGAGGTCGAAGCCCTGGAGCGCTATGAACGTGAAGCCCATGGCCGTGAGCACGCCGAGCGGTCCGGTCGGCAGGAAGGGCGTCAGCCGCGCGGCCGCGGCCGCCTGGGGGACGTGCGCCGCCCAGGCCCAGGCGCCGCCCAGGGTCAGGACCGCGAACACGAGGACCTTGAGCACGTTGATCCACGCGCCGCCGGACCCCGGCGAGCGCGCGAGCGCGGCCGTGCAGAGCGCCGTCGTGGCCGCGGCGACGAGCGCCTTCGTGGTCGGGGCCGAGAGCCAGGCGGGTGCGTCGGGGACCGCCGAGACGACCGCCGCGAGCGCGAACGCCGCGAAGCCGATCGCGTAGAGGGCCGACGCCACGATCGAGGCGAACCACACGACCCAGCCGACCCCGAACGCCGCGCCGACCGAGAGCACGCGGCGCGCGAACACGTAGGTCCCGCCCGACTGCGGGAACGCGCTCGAGAGCTCGGCGAACGACAGCGCGGTCACGACCGCGATCAGGCCGTTCAGCGCGAACGCGAGCAGCGTCCCGCCGGCCCCGGCGATCCCGAGCGCGGTCCCGCCGAGCGCGAGGATCCCGCCGCCCACGATCGCGCCGACGCCGATCGCCGTGGCGGCGAACAGGCCGATGTGTCGCTCCGTCGTCGCCGCGCCGCCCGCCACCCACAGCCCCCGCCGCCGCCCGTTCCCGTTCCCGTTCCCGTTCCCGTTCCCGTTCCCGCGGTCGTGCGGCTCCCTCCGACCTCTTCCCTTGCCCTTGCCCTTGCCCTTGCCCTCCTTCTTCTCTTCCCTCCTCCCCTCTTCTTCCTCCCCCTCTTCTCCTTCCCCCTCCTACAGCGACAACGACCCCTCGCGGAACCGGCTCCGGCCCATCAGCACGTTGACCACGACCGGCCGCCCCGCGGCCGCGGCGCGCTTCGCCTCGGCGAGCGCGCCCGCGAGCTCGTCCTCGCGGCGCACCACGAGCCCGACGGCGCCCAGGCCCTCCGCCGCGCGGTGGTAGTCCGTCTGCCGCAGCTCCGTCCCCACCGCGTCGCCGAGCACCGTGACCTGGTCGCGGGCGATCTGGCTCCAGGCCCCGTCGTTGCCGACGACGGCGATCACGGGGAGCCCGTGGCGGACCCACGAGTCGACCTCGGCCAGGCTGAGCCCGCAGGCCCCGTCGCCCCACAGCAGCCACACCTCGCGCCCGGGGTTCGCGAGCGCGGCGGCGAGCGCGAACCCGCCGCCGGGGCCGAGCGTCCCGAACGGGCCCGCGTCGAGCCACCCGAGCGGGCCGCGCGGGCGGACGACGTAGGCGACGCTCGCCACGAAGTCCCCGCCGTCGCCCACGAGCACGGCGTCGTCGGCCGCGGCCGCCTCGACCGCCTGGCACACGCGCAGCGGGTGGACGCCCTCGCCGTCGACCGGCTCGCCCGCCTGGCGCGCGATCTCCTGGTCGCGCTCGGCCTCGCGCGCGCGCAGGCGCTCGAGCCACGCGGCCCAGCGCCCGGCGGTCCGCCGCTCGCCGCCCTCCGCGGCCCGCTCGCCGAGCTCCTGGAGGAGCCGGCCGGGGTCGGCGGGGACGGGGAGCGTCGGCACGCGGTTCTTGACCAGGTCCCCGAGCCCGAGCCCGACGGCGACGACCTTCGCGTCCTTGCCGATCGCGCGCCCGTAGTCGAGCCGGAAGTCGCACGGGACGCCCGCGAGGAGCACGAGGTCCGCCTCGCGGAGCGCCTCCTTGCGCCGGTGCCGGAAGGCGAGCGGGTGCCCGCGGCCGAGCAGCCCGCGCGCGCCGCCCGCGAGCCAGACGGGGGCGCCGAGGCGGTCGACGGCGCGGGCGACCGCGTGGGCCTCGGGCGCGCGGCGGAGCGCCTGGCTGCCCACGACGAGCGCCGGGCGCGCGGCCGCGTCGAGCATGCGGCCGACCTGGCCCACGAGCAGGCCGGGCGGGTCGCGCGCGGGCTGCGCCGCGGGCGCGGCGTCCTCGTGGTCGGGCGCCGCGAGGAGGCGCTTCAGGTGGCGTCCGATCACGACGCGGAGCGCGCGCTGCCCGAGCCCGTCGCCCTTGCCCGCGCCCTTGGCGTACCAGTCGCGCACGACCGCCTCGGGGTAGAGCACGTCGACCGGCAGCTCGAGGAACACCGGGCCCGGGACGCCCGCCATGGCCTCCTCGAACGCGCGGCGCAGCAGCGGCGCGACCTCCTTGAGCCGCGCCGCGCGACCCTGCCACTTCACGCAGCCCGCGACGACGGCGGCCTGGTCGACGTCCTGGAGCGAGCCCTTCCCGCGCAGGAGCGTCGCCGTGGCGCCGCCGAGGAGCACGAGCGCCGAGCCGGCCTGCTCGGCCGTCTTGAGCGCGGTCAGCGCGTTCGTGACGCCCGGGCCCGCGGTCACCGCGGCGACGCCAGGCACGCCCGTGAGCCGGCTCGCCGCGTCGGCCGCGAACACGGCCGACTGCTCGTGGCGGACGTCGACCACGCGCACGCCGCGGGCCCGGCACGCGACGAGGATCGGCGAGATGTGCCCGCCGCAGAGCGTGAACAGCCAGCGGACGCCCTGCTCGGCCAGGACGGCCGCGACGCGCTCGCCGCCGCTCGTCACCGACCCCCCCGGGGGCGCGCCTCGGCCCCGGGCCCGGCGTCGGCCGCGAGCACGTGGCGATCGAGGACGAAGCAGGTGAACCGCCCGCGGAGCACGACGTCGTCGCCGCGGCGGACCTCGGCCTCGACGACGCGCTTGCGGCCCGGGCCGGGCGGGTCCGTGACCTGGGCCGTGGCGACGAGCCGCTCGCCCACGCGCACGGGCCGCTCGAAGCGCACGTCGGCCGCCCCGAGCACGACGAACGGGTCGTTCACGGCGAGCATGGCCGCGTGGTCGGCGAGCCCGAACACGAAGCCGCCGTGCACGAGGCCCTCGGGGTCGACGGCCATGTCCGTGCGCGCTTCGAGCGCGACCTCGGCCCGGCCCGGGGCGAGCGCGCCGGGCGTCCCGCACAGGCCGCGGTCGATCGACGGGTGGGTGGCTGGCTGCACGCGGGCGCTCCTCCGGTCCGGGCGCCCAGGATACGCGCGAGCGCCGGGCGCGGGGCCCGGGCCGGTCCCTACAGCTCGGCGGCGCGGGCCGCGGCCGCGCGCACGGCCTCGTCGGCGTGGTCTGCGAAGGTCTTCGCGGCCGGGGCCGCGGCGGGGTCGCCCAGGTCGGCGAGCCGGCGGAGGATCGCGACGACGACCGGGGCGGGCGCGGCGCGGCGCAGCTCGAGCGCGCGCACGAGCACGGGCACGACCTCGGGCTCGGAGAGCTCGAGGGCGCGCTCGAGCGCGACGTCGCCGATCTTGTGCCCCGTGGCGGCCGCGTCCTCGATCGCGCGCAGCAGGTAGGGCAGCGCGTGGGGGCCGCCGGCCTCGATCAGCGCGAGCCGCGCGGCCTCGGCCACGCGCGGGTCGGCGTCCTGCGCGAGCGCGGCGAGCGCGCGCTGCGCGTCGTCGAGCCCGGCGAAGCGCGCGAGCTCGTTCGCGACGCCGAGCCGCACGAGCGGCTCGCGGTGCCCGACCTGGTCGATCGCCGTCGCGACCCGCGCCTCGTCGTCCTCGATCGCGAGGAGCTGCCGCATGACCTCGACCGGGACGCGCGCCGCGCGCAGCTTCGCCTCGAGCCCTGCGTCGCCGCCCTGCGCCGCGAGCTCGGCCGCCGCGGCCTCGAGGAGCCCGTGGGCCTCCTCCCACTGGCGGGCCTTCGCGCTGGCCTCGGCGCGCTCGAGCTTGCCCGAGACCGCGGCCGAGAGCTCGGCGTGCTTGCCGCTCGACGCGAGCAGCCCGCCCACGCCGAGCCCGACGCCGAGCACGAGCAGCCCCGCCGCCGCGGCGAGGAGCACGATCGGCTTCGGCCGGCGCGCGGGGGGCGCCGCGCGCTCGCCCGACCGGCCCTTCCCGCGGGCGTCCTTCGCCGCCGCCTCGCGCTTGCGGGTCTCGCGCTTGTCCGCCTCGGGCGCTGCGCTCTTGCGCTTGCGGGTCTCGCGCTTCGCTTCGACCTCGCGCTTGCCGGTCGCGCGCTTCGCGTCGTCCTTGCGCTCGCGCGCGTCCGGGCGGGCCTTCGCGCGCGCCTTCTCGGCGCGGCGGCTGCGCGGGGACGGCGCGAGGACCTCGACCCGGTCCTCGGAGAGCGGGAGCGGCGCGAGCTGGTGGATCGACTCCGTGATCGGGCGGCGGCCCGACTCGCGGATCCGGCGCCGCTCGCGCAGGATCTCCCCGTCCTGCGCCCCGAGCCGACGCGTCGTGCGGCGGGCCTGCGCGGGCTTGCGGCCCTCGACCGGCTCGGCCGGGACGACGAGCCGTTCGCCGCAGACCTTGCAGCGGCACGCCTTGCCCGCGTAGCGGGGGGGGAGCCGGTAGGTCTTCGTGCAAGGGCACTTGACGACGATGCGCATGACGCCTCCTGCGGTCAGGGAGGGTTGCATCGAGCGGGTCCGGAGGGGGCCGTGCGACGGATCGCCGGCTCCACGCGTTGACGGCATCTAGCCCGACGCGCGCCGTCACGGCAAGTGAAATCTCGGTGTGACAGGCTCCTGACGAGGGACTTCCCGGTTTCGGGCGACGACGCGGCGTGTCGTGAGACGGACCGTCACGGTGCGCGCTGCGTCAAGCGTATGCCGCACCTTGCCGGACCCGTCGAGACCCGCCACGATCCACCCATGAGCGACCCCGCCCGCCGGCTCGAGGCCTCCGGAAGCGGCCCCGCCCAGGCCCGGTGGACCCGGCGCGGCGTGCTCCGGGCGGGGGTCCTCGGGCTCCTGGCCGGGCCCCTGTCCGCCCGGCTCGCCCGGGCCGACCAGGGTGCGCGGCGTCCGGGCGACCCGGGGGACCCGGGAGCCCGGGCGCCGGCGCTGATCGTCGTGTGGCTCGCGGGTGGGCCGAGCCAGCTCGAGACCTTCGACCCGCATCCGGGGGGCCCGATCGGCGGGCCGACGCGCGCGGTCCCGACCGCGGTCCCCGGCGTCTCGTTCGCCGCCGGCTACGAGCGGCTCGCCGAGCGCCTCGACCGCATGGCCCTCGTGCGGTCGCTCGTGACGACCGAGGGCGAGCACCAGCGCGGCACCTACCTCATGCGGACGGGCTGGCCCGTCACGCCGACGGTCGACCACCCCGCGTTCACCGCGGTCGTCGCGCGCGCGCTCCGGACGCCCGCGCTCGAGGTGCCCGCGCACGTCGCGCTCCTCGCCGAGGACCCCCCGCGCGGCGGGCTGCTCGGCGCCGGCTGGGACGCCTTCGTCGTGGGGGACCCGGCCCGCCCCCTCGAGGGGCTCCGCGTCCCGGGCGGGCTCGAGCGGCTCGACCGGCGCCTCGCGGACCTGGCGCGGCTCGAGGCGCGCTTCGCGCGCGGGCGCGCGGCGGGCGCCGCGGCCACGCGCCACGCCGCGCTCGCGGCCGAGGCCCGGGCGATGATCGGCTCGGCCCAGGCGGCCGCGTTCGACACGAGCGACGAGCCCGAGGCCACGCGGGCCGCCTACGGCGACGCGGCGTTCGGGCGCGCGTGCCTGGCCGCGCGCCGGCTCGTCGAGGTCGGCGTCCCCGCCGTCGAGGTGACCCTCGGCGGCTGGGACACGCACGTCGACAACTTCGGGCTCCACGCGCGGCTCGCGCCGGTCCTCGACCAGGGGCTCGCCGCGCTCCTCGACGACCTCGCGGCGCGCGACCTGCTCCGCTCGACGGTCGTGCTGTGCCTGGGCGAGTTCGGCCGCACCCCGCGCGTGAACGCGGCCGACGGGCGCGACCACTGGACGCGCGGGTTCCCCGCGCTCCTCGCCGGGCGCGGCGTGCGCGCGGGCGCCGTCGTGGGCGCGACCGACCCGCGCGGCGAGGCGACGCCGCGCGATCCGGTGGCCCCTCAGGACCTGTTCGCGACGCTCCACCACCTGCTCGGGGTCGACGGCCGCGAGGAGCTCGTGACGCCGGCCGGCCGGCCGATCCGGCTCAACGAGGGGACCCCGGTGGCGGCGCTCCTCGCCTGACCCCGTTCGCGCGCGCGGCCCCGTCCCCGAAAGGCTACGATCCGCGCATGAGCGGACCCCCCGGACCGGGCACGAACGGGCGCGCGCGGCTCGAGGCCTGGTGGGCGGAGGGCGCGCTCGTGCGGCCCGACCCGGCCGCGGCGACGTCAGTCGACCTGGCGCGCGCGCTCGCCGCGGCGGTCGGCGCGCCGGGGCCGGCCCTGACGCCGGCCGCGGCCGCGATCGCCGACGCGCTCGACGCGCCCGAGCACCTCGTGCTCGTCCTGATCGACGGGCTCGGGCTCGAGCTCGTGCGCCGGCTCCCGCCCGACCGCTGGCTGCCGCGCGCCCGGAACCTGCCCCTGCGGGCCGTGTTCCCCTCGGCGACGGCGAGCGCGCTCACGAGCCTCGCGACCGGGCTCTCCCCGGCCGAGCACGGCGTGCCCGGCTGGTGGACCTACCTGCCCGAGCGCGCGCTCACGGTCACGACGCTCCCCTGCGTCGAGCGCTTCTCGGGCCAGCCGTTCGACGCGCTCGGGCTGACGCTCGGCGACGTCTACCCCGCGGGCGCGCTCCTCGCGGGCTACCCGCGCGACGCGGCGGCCTGGCAGCCGGCCGCGATCGCGGGCAGCCCCTACTCGCGCTGGGCGCTCGGCGAGCGGACCTCGCGCGGCTACGACGCGTTCGAGGCGGCGGTCGACGCCGTGGTCGAGCGCGTCGACACGGCCGCCGGCCCGACCTACACCTACCTCTACGCGTCGGCGCTCGACACGCTCCAGCACGACCTGGGGCCCGACGACCCGGCCGTGCTCGCGCTCGCGCTCGAGTTCGACCGCGCGCTCGCGCGCCTGGCCGCGGGGCTCGCGGGGCGCGCGCGGCTCGTCGTGACGGCGGACCACGGGCAGGTGACGATCCCGGAGGCGGGCAAGACCCTGCTCGCGCCCGGCGACCCGCTGCTCGACCTGCTGCTCGTGCCGCCCACGGGCGAGCCGCGGGCCCCGCTCCTCCACGCGCGCCCGGGCCGCCGCGACGACCTGGCGCGCGCGTTCGAGGCGCGCCTGGGCGACCGCTGGGCGCTCGTGCCGGTCGACGACGCCGAGGCGCTGGGCCTGTTCGGGCCGGCGCGGCTCGCGCCGCGCACGCGCGCGCGCGTGGGCGACTTCGTGGCGCTCGCGCGCGGGCGCGAGGTGATCTGCTACGCGCCCCCCGCGGGGCACAACGGGACGGCGAAGCTGCGCGGGTACCACGGCGGGCTGCTCGCGGCGGAGGTGGAGATCCCGCTCGTCGTGGCCTAGCAGTACGCGCTCGACTTGCCCTGGCGCTCTCTCCCCACGGCCCTCCTACCCTTGCCCTTGCCCTCCCTTCTTCCCCCTTCTTCCCTCTTCTCTTCTTCCCCTCCCCCGCGCCGGGGCGACCCGCCGCGCGGGTCTCGCTTGGCGCGAGCCCCCCGGTCGGCTACGAAGGGGGCCCCCAGGGCGGGGCCGGGCGGGGAGCGCGCGCCGGGCCCTGCGGTCGGAGGGTCGTTCATGCCGCTCGCTCCCTCGCGCCGTCGCGCGCGCGTCCTCGTCGCGCTCGCCCTGTGCGCCCCGCTGTTCCTGGGGAAGGGCTGCCTGATCGGCAGCCCGGTCGCCGCGTTCTCGGGCGAGCCCTACGGCATGACGCGCGACGACGTCGACGCGCTCGGCGGGCGGCGCTCGGCGATCTGGGGGCGGGCCCCGTGGGCCGCGGCGATCGACCTGCCGTTCGCGTTCGTGCTCGACACGGGGTTCCTCCCGATCTCGCTCCTGATCTGGGCGATCGTGGCCCTCGCGGGCGACGACGACCACGGCGACGAGCACGACGACGAGTATGACCACGACCACCGGGACGGCCGGGACCACGGGCACGACCACGACGGCGAGGCGGACCACGACCACTGAGCCCCGGGCGGGCGCGGCCAGGCGCCGCGCCGGGCGGGGCCGCCGGGGCCGGTTCCCTTGCGCCCCCGGCGGCGGGCTCGCATCCTGAACCCCGGTGGAACCGTGCCCCTCGCCCGCGGGTGAGAGGTCCGGGGGCCGGGCCCGCGCGCCGTGGGCCCGGGCCGCCCGTCGCCCGGAGGGGAGCCCATGATCGACGACCCGAAGCGCGCGCGGCTCGAGCTCATGAACAAGAGCGAGGGGCGCCGGGTCCTCGCGATGGGCGCGGTGCTCCTCGGCGTGCTCGTCTACCTGTTCACGACGCCGCACGTGGCCCCGCCGGCCTCGCGCGCGCAGGGGGGCCCGTCGATCCCGATCGCGCCCCCGCCCACGCTCGACGCGCGGGCCACGCTCGCGACCTGGCGGGCGCGCCAGGCCGAGGAGGAGCGCGGCGCGCTCCCGGCCCCGCGGGTCGTCGACTACGCGCCGGACCGGGCGGTCCTCGCGCAGGTCGAGGACTTCGCGCTCGACGTCGTCGAGGAGCCGGGGTTCTACGAGCTGCTCGCGGCCGTGCACGGCATGGCCGACGACGAGGTCCTCGCGGCGCCCGCGAAGCACGGCAGCTTCACCTGGGAGCAGCTCCACACGGCCGAGGGGCGCGACGCGGCGCGCGGCAAGTTCATCACGATCAAGGGCCGCATGTTCACGCGGCTCGACCAGCGCGTGCTCGAGCGCTACCCGAACGAGGCCGGCCTCGCGTGGGTGTGGCAGGGGACGTTCCGCCACGAGAACCGCGGGTTCTACGTGACGATCACGGACAAGCAGTTCGAGCCCCACACCGGGATCGACGGCGAGCCGCTCGAGCTGACGGGCGCGTTCCTCAAGGTCTACCGGTTCAAGCCGGTGAACGACGAGGAGGACCCGTCGCCCAAGGCGCTCCCGCACCTGATCGTGAAGTCCATGCGGCGGCTGCCGCCGCAGGCGCCCGACCGCGGGACGAACTTCGCCGGGTGGGCGCTGATCGCGCTGTTCTCGGTCACGTCGCTCGCCATGTTCCTCTACTCGCGGCTGTCGCGGCGCGAGGACGCGAAGTTCGAGGCCTGGCGCGCGTCGCGGCACGGAGCGAAGGCCAGGACGCGGGCGAAGTCGCTCCTGGCCGTCGCCGAGGCCGAGGTCGCGGCCGCGGACGCGGGGGTCGGCGGGCCGGGGGCTGGCGGGTCGGCGGCCAGCGGGCCGGGGGCGGGCGCCGGCGAGCCGGCGCCAGTCGCCCTGCCTTCGGCC
>JANJTH010000644.1 GCA_024711205.1 Planctomycetota bacterium
CCGGCGCCCGCCCGGGGCGGTCCCGCGCCGGCGGCTCGGGCCCCGGCGCCCGCGCCGCCGCCCGAGCCGGTCGCCGCGCCGAAGAGCTTCGAGATCCGCAAGGGCCGCGCGGCGACCGACGGCGCGGCCGACGCCGCCGACGCGCCGCTCGGCCCGATCGTGCTGCCCCGGTCGATCACGCAGGACGCCGAGGCCGAGAGCCTCAAGGAGCGGTTCGGCGTCGAGCGGCTCCCCGAGGTCACGCAGCTCCACGCGAGCGTCCGCGTCACGGAGTCGGCGGGGAAGCACGGCCCCGTCCGCCGGCGCGCGGGCTGGGTCTTCGTGCTCCTGCTCCTCGTGACCGCGGCCGCCGCCGTGTTCGTCGCCAAGCAGAAGGGGCTGCTCTAGTCGCCCGGCCGGAGGCGCCGCCCGCTTCGCGGAGGGCTCGGGCGGGCCTTCCGGCCGGACCTCGAGGGTCCCCGGGCGGCCCAGGTGGCCCGGTCGCGGGGTGGCCGGGCCGCGGGGCAGGTGCTAGAACGGGCCTCGACCGGGCCCCGCGCCCGGCCGAGGGCCACCGACCGTGAGCGACGCGCCGGAGACCACCTTCCACCCCTTCGACGAGCGGGAGCTCCGGGAGCGGTTCGCCGTCGCGGCGAACGGGGACGACGACCTGGTCCGCGAGCTGCTCGACGCGGCCGAGGTGGGGGGGCCGTCCTGGACCGCCCTCAAGAAGGCGTTCGACGAGGCCGGCGCCGCGTGGACGAAGGCCCGCGAGGCGGCCGACCCCGTCCCGCTCGAGCAGACGGTGCTGCCGACCTTCGCGCGCTGGCTCACCTACCTCCGCCCCGCCTACTGCGTGCGCGGGTTCTCGACCGCCGACCTCACGCGGCTCGTCCCGTCGCTCGGCGCGCGCCTGCGCGGCCCCGACGCCCTCCTGCGCGGCCCCGACGGGGTCGCGCTCCCGGGGCTCGCCCCGGGGGTGGCCGAGCGCACGAGCGCGCGGCCCGGGCGCACCCGCTCGGTCGGCGCCTACGTCCCCAAGGACGAGGTGCGCTCGTTCCTCGACGCGTTCCGCGCGGCGCTCCCCGAGCTCAAGGACGCGCTGGGCCCCCAGGGCGAGCGCCCGCTCGCGGTGCTCCTCTCGGCGCTCGTCGAGGCGAAGCTCTCCGGGCAGGCGCTCCTCGAGGCCTGCGACGCGCTCTCGGGCGACGGCTTCCTCCCCAAGGACCACCGCCTCGGCCAGGACGAGGCCGGGCTCCCGCCCGCCGTCGTCCGCGAGGTCGCGAAGCTCTACGGGCGCGACGCGTCGGAGCGCCTGCCCAAGGCCGCCCCCGCGCCCGCCGCGCCGCCCAGGCCGCAGGTCCTCCCCTACTCGCCGCGGAGCACGTTCGAGGTGGGGCAGCGCCTCGCCCACAAGGCGTTCGGCACGGGCGAGGTGACGCAGGTCCTCGACAGTCGGCGCCTCAAGGTCCGCTTCCCCGACGAGGAGCGCACGCTCATCCAGGGCCTGCCGCCCGCCGACGGAGGGGGCGGCGCGCCGCCCCCCGCCTGAAGGGGGCGGCCGTGCAGGGCGGGCCGGCCCGGGGCGCGCGGCGCGGCGCCCGCGCGTGACCGTCCCCGCGGCGGGTCCTCGCGTCCTCGTCGTGGCGCCGCTCTACCACCCCGACCGGGGCGGGCTCGGGCGCCAGGCCGTGCTGCTCACCGAGCGCCTCGCCGCCCTCGGCGCGCGGCCGCGCGTCGTCACGCGCCGCATGCTCGGGCTGCCGCCCCGCGCGCCCTCGCCCGCCGTGCCCGTCCACGAGGTCGACGCCGGGCGCCCGTGGGTCCACAACTACGAGCGGGCCGACGTCGCGAACCTCGCGACGTCGCTGCGGTTCACGGCCGGGCTCGTGCGGCACCTCGCCGCGACGCGCGCCGACTACGACCTCGTGCACGTCCACGGGGCGAGCCTGCCGCTCCTGGGCGCGCTCCCCGCCCTCACGGCGCTCGGCAGACCCGTCGTCGCCAAGGTCGCGGCGCTCCACCAGGGCGTCGAGGCCGGCGACCTGCGCGGGCACTGGGGCCCCCTCGGGCCTGCCTTCGCGCGGGCGCTGCGCCGCGTCGACGCCTGGGTCGCGACGACGGCCGAGATCGCGGACGCGCTCGCGGCCGAGGGCTACGCGCGGGCGCGGATCGCCCGGATCCCGAACTTCGTCGACCCGGCGCGCTTCCGCCCGCCCACGGCGGCGGAGCGCCGGGCGGCCCGCGCGTCGCTCGGCCTCGGCGAGGAGGTCGTCGTCCTGTGCGCGGGCCGGCTCACGGCGCGCAAGTGCGTCGACGCGCTGCTCGCGGCGTTCGCCCGGGCCGCGGGCGCGGTCCAGGCGGGCGCGGCGCCCGCGCCGCGCCTCGTCGTGCTGGGGGACGGCCCCGAGCGGGCGCGGCTCGAGGCGCTCGCCGCCCGGCTCCCCGGGCGCCCGCGCGTGCGGTTCGACGGGTTCGCGGTCGACGTCGAGCGCTGGCTGCGCGCGGCGGACGTGTTCGCCCTCCCGTCGCGGATCGAGGGGCTGCCCAACGCGCTGCTCGAGGCGCTCGCGACCGGGCTGGCCGCCGTCGCGACCGACCTCGGCGGCTGCCGCGAGGTCCTCGCGCCGGAGCGCGAGGGGCTCCTCGTCCCGGTCGGTGACGTCGACGCGCTCGCGGCCGCGCTCGCGCGCCTGCTCGCCGACGCGCCGCTGCGCGCGCGCCTGGGCGCCGCCGCGGCCGCGCGGGTCGCCGGGTCCTACGGGCTCGACGCGGTCGCCCCGCGCTACCTGGACCTCTACCGGCGCGTGCTCACGGGCGCGCCGCCGGCGGGCTGAGCCCGCGTGCCGGGGCCGGGCGGCGACGGGGCGGGCGGCGGGTGGACACCCGCGGGCGCCCCGGGCTC
>JANJTH010000693.1 GCA_024711205.1 Planctomycetota bacterium
TGCACGGCCTGCCGCCCGGGCGCGCGCGCCGGGCCCTCGGGCGCGTCCGACGCGGGCTGGCCGGACGCGCCCGGAACCACCGGGGCGAGGGCCACATGCGCGCGGAGCGCGGCGGCCGGGATCGCGCCGGGGCGCAGGACCTCGCACGGCGTGACCGTCACGTCGACGATCGTCGACTCGATCCCGTAGCCGGCGGGCCCGCCGTCGAGCACGAGCGCCACGAGGTCGCCGCGGCCGGCGAGGCTGCGCGCGACGTGCTCGGCCCGCGTGGGCGAGACGCCCGTCGAGCGGTTCGCGCTCGGCGCGGCGATCGGCAGGCCCGTGGCGCGCAGGAGCGCGCGCGCGAGCGGGTGGTCGGGCACGCGCACGGCGAGGGTCGCCTGCCCGGCGGTCACGCGCGGCGAGAGCCCCGCGCGCGCGGCGCCGCCCCCGTCGGCGGCGCCAGGCGGCAGCGGGACCACGAGCGTGAGCGGACCCGGCCAGAACGCCGCCGCGAGCGCCTGCCCGGCGGGCGGCAGGGGGCCCACGAGCGCCTCGACGGCCGCGAGGTCGGGGAGGTGCACGATCAGCGGGTTCGTCGCCGGCCTGCCCTTCGCCGCGTAGATCGCGGCCACGGCCGCGTCGTCGTCGGCGCGCGCGCCGAGCCCGTAGACCGTCTCGGTCGGGAACGCGACGAGCCGCCCCGCGCGCAGCGCGCGCGCGGCCTCCTCGACCGCGGCGGCGGTCCCGGGGAGCACGGCGAGGGCGGGCGGTGGGGTCACGCGCGCATTCTCGCCGGGAGCGCGCCGCCCGGGCCGCGCGCGTCGTGTTCGGGCCGCCCGCGTCAGGCCGGTGCGTGCGCCGCGTGGCGCGCCTCGGTCGGGCGCGGGGCGCCCGCGAGCGTGAAGTGCTGGATCCAGGTCCGCCGCCAGCGCCCGGACCCGTTGCGCCGGGTCATGTGCGGGGTCTTGCCGTGGTGGAACACGACGCCGCCGCGGCGGACCGGGCAGGGGACGACGCGGGCCGGGTCGGGGGTCCAGGGGGCGCCGCCGCGCGCCTCGGGCGGCGCGAGCAGGTCGGGGAGCACCCCGCGGTCGTGGGCCCGGTCGAGGACCTCGAGGCAGCCCATGTCGGGGCCCACGTCGTCGAGCGCGAGCCAGCACGAGACGAGCAGGTCGTAGGCGCTCGCCCCCATGTGCGGGTCGTCCTGGTGCCAGGGGGTGCCGGCCCCGCCGCCCGGCGGCTTGAACAGGACCTGGTCGAACCACAGCTCCGTCGGCCGCCCCATGAGCAGCGCCGTCGCGCGCGCGGCCCAGGCGTGGACCGCCGCCTCGCGCCAGCGGGGCCACATGATCGAGAGCGTCGAGTGGACGCTCGGGTCGGCCGCGGGCTGGCCCGCGGGCGTCGGGAGCTTGCTCGCGTCGAACGCCAGCTCGGGCTCGCGCTCGACGCGCAGGCAGTGCCCGCGCAGGACCTCCAGGTCGGCCGCGGGCACGGCGTCCTCGAGCACGAGCCAGCCGCGCGCGCGGAAGTGCTCGACCTCGGACGGGCCGACCGGGCGGTAGCCCGCGGGCCAGGGGGCCTCGGCGGCCCGGTCGGGGGCGGTCCCCGTCACGCGCGCAGCCCCGGGTGCGTCCCCGGCGTCGCCGGGGCGGCGGCCGCGCGGGCGCGCTTGCGCGCGTGGTGGCGGGCCTGGACCTCGAGCGTCTGCAGGTAGCCGAGGTAGATCTCGCTCGCCGAGAACTCGCGGAGCTGCGCGATCGGCCGGTTGCTCCGCCGCCACTTCGACCAGTCGCGGCTCAGGACCTCGACCCCGAACGCGGCCGGGTTCGTGAACGCGGGCGTGCCCGGGTAGGGCGTGTAGATCGAGAGGTCGATCCAGCCCACGAGCTCGTCCTCGAACAGGCGGTCGACGAACTCGAGCGTGACCGCGTGCTCGGCGGGCGAGTCGCCCGGGTGGCCGACGATGAAGAACGCGGCGAGGCCGACGCCCGCGTCGCGCACGAGCTCGAGCGTGCCCCGCACGTCCTCGAGCTTGTAGCCCTTGTTCATCTTCGCGAGCACGCGCGGCGACGCGCTCTCGAGCCCGACCGACATGGCCGTCACGCCGGCCGCCTGCATCGCGGCGAGCCCGTCCGCCGTGATCGTGTCGATCCGGGTCAGCAGGCTGAACCCCTGCGGGCGCCAGGGGCTCTCGCCGAGGCGCCGGCACAGCTCGAAGAACGACGGCTCGAGCATGGAGAGCATGGAGTCGTCGATCCCGCGCATGGCGTTGCCGTACTCGCGCCCGAGCCGCTCGAGCTCGTCGACGAGGCGCACGGGCGGGTGGTCGCGCACGACGGCGCCCCAGTAGCGGAACTCGTGGCAGAACGTGCAGCGGAACTTGCAGCCGCGGCTCGTGAGCCCGGTGACCTCCATGCGGCGCGCGAAGTCGCGCGGGAGGAGCGCGAAGTCGACCGGCGGGAGCTCGCGCACGTCGCCGAGCGCGCGCCGCTCGTTGCGGTGGATCGTCCCGTCGGGCGCGCGCCAGGTGATCCCGGCCACGCGCGCGAGGTCACGGCCGCGCTCGAGCGCGCGGACGAGCTCGAGCGCCGTCCACTCGCCCTCGCCGCGCACGACGACGTCGACCTCCGGCGCCTCGGCGAGGCACTCGCGGTCCCAGTAGGTCACGTGCGGCCCGCCGATCAGGACGGGGACCTCGCGGTCGACCTCGCGCACGAGCCGGGCCAGCTCGAGGCCCTTCGGGTAGAGGTAGCTGAAGGTGACCGAGAGCCCGACGGCGCGCGGGCGGTAGGCCGCCAGCGCCCCGTGCACGGCGGCACGGAGCTGCGCCTGCGCGCGCGTGGCCCCGGCGTAGGGGTCGACGAAGTGGCTGAGCGGCACGACCACGGCCGGCACGCCGTGGGCCTGGAGGAACGACGCGACGCACGTCGCGCCGCGCGGGAAGAGCGGGCCGAAGTGGCCCACGACGGGGGGCGCGAACAGGACGACGGGGCGCGCCGCGGCGAGCGCCGGGTCGACGTGGACCTCGAACGCGACGACGGGCGGGCGGCGGAGCGCGGGGTCGGCGCCCGTGGCCTCGGCGATCGCGAGCCCCGGGTCCTCGAGCGGCGCGTAGAGGAGCCCACCCGCCTCGTCGAGGTGGAAGCCGTGGGCCGCCTCGAGCGCGACGACGTCGCGGTGGTGCGCGACGGCCCCGGGCAGGTCGCCCGCGTAGCGGGCCAGGTCGGACAGGCGCGAGCGGGCCTCGGCCTCGCGCCGGACCTCGCCGAGCGCGGCGTAGCCGGCGGCCGCCGCCGCGAGGTCGGCGCGGGCCTCGTCGAAGCGCCCGGCCGCGAGGCGCGCGGTCCCGCGGTTGGAGCGCAGGTGCGTGAGCACGAGCGCCACGTCGAGCGGGAGCGCGAGCGGCGCGCCCGGCGCGACCTCGGGGACGAGGGGCGCGAGCCGGGCCTGCGCCTCGTCGAAGGCGACGAGCGCGGGGGCCACGTCGCCCGCTGCGTAGCGCATGCCGCCCAGGTTCACGAGGCGCCGCGCCGCCTCGAGCGGCGCGAGCCGCGGGCCGACCTCGGCGAGCGCCGCCTCGTAGCCCGCGACCGCGCGCGCGAGGTCGCCCGCTTGGTAGTCGGCGTCCGCGAGCGCGAGCCGGGCCAGGCCGACGGCGGCCGGGTCGCCGCGACCGACGCGCGCGGCGCGACCGGCGGCCTCGGTGGCGTCGAGCGCGCGCGCGAGCGCGGCCCGCGCGTCGAGGGGCCGGCCGAGCGCGAACAGCGCGAGCCCTGCGCCCTCGTGCGCCGCGGCGGCGCCGGCCAGGTCCTGGGCGGCCAGCGCGGCCGCGGCGGCGGCCTCGTAGTCCGCGAGCGCGCGGGCCGGCTCGCCCTGCGCGAGCCGGCAGTGGGCCAGGTTCGTCCGGTCGAGCGCCGCACCGGGCGCGTCGCCGAGCGCCTGTCGTCGCGCAAGCGTGCGCTCGAGCGCCGCCGCGGCCGCGGCGAAGTCACCTTGCGCGTAGCGGGCGCAGGCGGCGTTCGCCTCGACCTCGACGGCGCGAGCGGGCAGCGCGAGCGCCTCGAAGGCGGTGGCGGCGTGGGCGAAGCGGGCGGCCGCCGCCTCGGAGTCGCCGGCCGCCGCGGCGAGGTGGCCCAGGCCCGCGAGGGCCGTGGCCTCGGCGAGCGCGTCGCCGCCCGCGGCGCCCCGCCCCCCCCCCCCGCCCCCCCGCCGCCCTCCCCCCCCCCCCCCCCCCCCCCCCCCCCCCCCCCCCCCCCCCCCCCCCCCCCCCCCCCCCCCCCCCCCCCCCCCCCCCCCCCCCCCC
>JANJTH010000702.1 GCA_024711205.1 Planctomycetota bacterium
GCGCGCGCCGACGGGCGCCCCGAGGGCGCCCGCGCGGCCGGGCGCGCCCCGGAGGTGCGCCCGGGGGACGGGGTCGAGTCGTGCCTCGCGCGCTGCATGTCGTCCTCCTCGCGCCGCCGCGCGGCGGGCCGCGCGCTCCGCGGGCCGCGCGCTCGCACTCTACGAGGCCGCCGGCGGGCCGTCCCGGGGCCCGCGGCGGGCCCGTTACATCTCCGTTACCGGGCCGACACCCCGTCACGGGCCCGCGGGCGTAGTGTCCCGTGCGCGCGGCGAGTCCCCCGCGCGCGAGAGCGAGGCCCTCCGTGCGATCGAGCCATGTCCCCGTCCTGACCCTCGTGTGCCTGGCCGCGGCCGGCCTGGGCGCCCCGCCCGCCGCGCGCGCGCAGGACCCCGACCCGCGCGAGCTGTTCGAGCGGGCCTACTTCCAGGAGCACGCGCTCAAGCAGCTCGAGCAGGCGATCGCCAGCTACGAGCGCGTGGCCGCGCTCGCGGCCGAGCGCGACCCGGCGCTCGCGGGGAAGGCGCTCCTGCGCGTCGCCCAGTGCGAGCAGGCCCGCGGGCGCGACGTCGAGGCCCGCCGCAAGGTCGAGCAGGTGCTGGCGCGCTTCGGCGAGGTCCCCGAGGTCGCGCGCGAGGCCCGGGCCCTGCTCGGGGCGACCGGCGCGCCGCGGCGGACGCTGCGCGTCCACGACGTGTCGTTCCTGCTCACGGCGATCGAGGACGCGCCCGCCCCCGCGGTGCGGCTCGTCCCGGACACCGGGCGCCTCCGCGCGCGCCGGCTGTTCGAGCGCCCGGCCGCACCTTCCGGCGGGGGCAGCGCCGGCGGGAGCTTCTCGTTCGACGACGGCGGCGAGGACGCGCCCGCGGGGCGGGGCTTCGACCCGGACCAGCTCGTCGAGCTGATCCAGCGCAACGTCGACGAGGACTCGTGGGCGAACGACCGCAACTCGCTCGAGATCCAGGGCGGGCAGCTCGTGGTCGTCCAGACGGCCGCCGTCCACGCCGAGCTCGAGCGCTACCTCGAGCGCCTGCGCGCCCAGCGCGGGCGGCTCGTGACCTGCGATGTCACGCTCGCGCTCGTGGACGGCGCGCTCGCCCGCGCCGTCCTCGACGACGCCGCGGGCGGCCCGCTGCCCGAGGCCCGGGCCCAGGAGCTCGAGGAGCGGCTCCTCGCCGGCCGCGGCGCGCGGCTCGTCGAGCGGCGGCGCCTGACGGCCTGGGACCGCCAGCGCGTCCACGCCGCGCTCCTGGGCGAGCACCCCTACCTGACCTGGGAGGTCGACCAGACCGGCGTCGCGCCGGTCGCGGGGCCACGGCTCGAGCGCGGCGCCGCCGGCGTGCTCGTCGAGGTCCGCCCGGCGCTCGTCGGGGCGGGCGACCTGCTGCTGCTCGACCTCGAGCTCGCCGCGGCCCGCTGGGCGCACGACGCGGTCGAGGCGCGGATCGGCGCGCTCGGCCCGGATCGGCGCGCCGGGGCGGCCTCGCTCCACCTCCCGCGCGCCGACGTGTTCGCGCTCTCGACGCGCCTGCTCCTCCGCCCGGGCGCGACGGCGGTCGCGGGCGGCGCGCGCGTCGACCTGCCGCCCGAGGGGCCGGCGCCCGAGGGGCTCACCGACGCCCGCCTGCTCGTGCTCGTGCGCCCGACGGTGAGCGCGCTCGCGACCGGGCAGGCCGACGCGGAGCGCCCCGCGCCCTCGGCGCCCCGCGTGCTCCGCATGCACGACGTGAGCCTCGTCACGGGGCTGCCGCGCGCGGGCGTGGACGGCGAAGAGGGCCTCACCTGCTTCTGTGCGGGGCACGACGACGAGGAGCGCGTCGGGCTCGACATGGACACGATCGTCGAGCTGCTCACGCGCAACGTCGCGCCCGAGTCGTGGGACGGGGCCGCGCTCGAGGTCGCTGGCGAGGGCCTGCTCGCGGTCGTGCAGACGCCCGAGGTCCACGCGCAGATCGACGCGTTCCTGGCCACGCTCCGGCGCGAGCGCGGGCGCGCGCTGCAGCTCGAGGTCGCGCTCGTCGACCTGCCGCCCGGCGAGCAGGCGGCGCTCCTCGCCCGCGCGCAGGCCGCCGGCGCCGGCGCTCACGCCCTGCCCGCCGCGCTCGCGGCCCCGCTCCTCGCGGGCGACCGCGTGCGCGGCTGGCAGACGACGACGGCGTGGGCCGGGGAGGGGGCGGCGCTCCTCGCTGCGACGCAGCGGGCGGCGCTGACCGGGTTCTCGCTCGCCAACGGCGGCACGGGGGCGGTCGTCGAGACGGTCGTCCTCCCGATCGTCGAGCACGGCGAGGACGGCCACGACCTCGTCGTGCGCGCGGGGCTCCTGCCCGACGGCAAGCACGTGCGGCTTCGCCTGGCCGGCTGGCTCCGGGCGGCAGGGCTCGGGGAGGTCGTCGGCACGCCGCACGGGCCGATCGCGCTCCCGCGGCGGGTCGAGCGGCGGCTCGCGGCGGACGTCGTGTTCCCGCTCGACCACGTGCTCGTGCTCGGCGCCTCGTCGGGCGCGGCGCCGGGGCTCGACCGCGGGCTCCTCGTCGTGCGGGCGCGCGCGCGCGACCTGCTCGCGGAGAGGTAGCCGGTGGCCCGGCCGCGCGCGCGCGGCCGCCGG
>JANJTH010000708.1 GCA_024711205.1 Planctomycetota bacterium
GCGGCGGCCGCCGTCGTGGCCGCGGGGAGCGGCCGCGGCGCGCGGAGCCGCGGCCCCAGGTAGCGGGTCAGGAGGAGCTGCGTGCAGGCGGGGACGTCGGGGCGCGCCCCCGGCGTCGCGGGCGGCGCCCACACCGAGCCGACGTGGCCCTGCTCGAGCAGGTGGACCACGTGCGCGAGGCCGTCGACCGTGCGCTGGCGCTGCGCGTCGAGCGGGATCTTCGAGTCGTCCTGCGACTCGCCGCCCCAGAGCAGCCGGCGGCCCTCCTCGTTCGTCTCGACCTTCACGTGGCGGACGCTCGGGCCGAGCGCCCCCGGCTCGCTCACGAACGAGCCCCGGCGCGCCAGGTCGCGGTGCGACGCCGGGCCGAAGGGGTTCATCCAGGCCATGTTCGCGCTGCGGAACCCGTTGAAGGGGGACGCGATCGTGAGCAGCGTGATCCGCAGGCGCCGCCGGCCGAGGCCCTCGGCCTGGCCGTCGGTGAGCGCGTGGCGCGCGACGAGCCCGCCCATGCTGTGCGCGACGACCGCGAGCGCCCGCGCGCGCGGCCGCCGGTCGAGCTCGCGCCGGATCGCGGCCGCCAGCTCGTCGGCGCTCGTCCGGAGGGCCTGCCGGTCGTCGTAGTGGAACAGGTGCGTGCGCCACCCGCGCGCGGCCACGTCGCAGGCGAGCGGGTCGAGCTCCGTCGCCCGCGGGTTGATCCCGTGGACCACGAAGGCCAGCGGCGCCGTCGGGTCGTCGGGGCCCCCGGCGCGCTGGAGCCGCGGCGTCTGGGCGGCGACCTGCGAGGCGAGGAGCAGGGCCAGGAGGGGCGGCAGCGCGAGGGCACGGGTCATGCCCGCCGGTGAGCACCCCGCGTGCCAACCGCCTGGGCGCCTCGTGGCGGCTCCCGGGCGCAACATCTGCGCCTCACCGACCCGGTTGCGGCCCACGAGCGGCCCGTCCGTGCCCGGGCGCCCCTCTGGCCAGGCTTCCTGGCGCCGCCCCGGCGCGTGGCCCGCCCCTCCCCCCGCCGTGTTGTCGGCCGGGCCGGCGCTGGCCATGCTGCCGTCCCCGAGGAGACCGCCCCATGACCGGCCGCCCAGGCACGACCGACCCGCTCGCGCGCTTGCTCGGGTGGATGTTCCAGGCCCACCCCTGGCACGGGATCGCCTCGGGCCCAGCCAGCCCGGAGGTCGTGACCGTCTACGTCGAGATCGTGCCCACCGACACCGTGAAGTACGAGCTGGACAAGGCCACGGGCGTGCTCAAGGTCGACCGGGTGCAGCGCTCGTCGAGCCTGTGCCCGACGCTCTACGGCTTCGTCCCCCAGACCTACTGCGGCGCGGAGGTGGGCGCGCGCTGCGCCGAGCGCCCGCCGCGTCGCGCCGGGATCGCGGGCGACGGCGACCCGCTCGACATCTGCGTGCTCACCGAGAAGGCGATCCCCAAGGGCGGGTTCCTCCTCCGGGCCCGCCCGATCGGCGGGCTGCGCCTGATCGACGGCGAGGAGGCCGACGACAAGATCGTGGCGGTCCTCGAGGACGACGTGGCCTTCGGCGACCTGCGCGAGCTCGCCGAGTGCCCGCGCGGGCTCGTCACGCGGCTCGAGCACTACTTCCTGACCTACAAGCAGCTCCCCGGCGCGCCCCCGCGCGCCATGGAGATCGCCGAGGTCTACGACCGGGCCGAGGCCCACGAGATGATCCGCCGCAGCGAGCGCGACTACCGGGCCACGTTCGGGGCCCCCGAGGCGCGCCTCGACGAGCTGCGCCGGCTGCTCGCCGGCGGCTGAGGGGGCCGCGCGCGCTGCGCGGGCGGGCGCGGTCGGCGTGCGCGCCGCCCCCGAAGGGACTAGGCTCCTCGGGCGGGGCGGGGGCGGGGCCACACCCGAGCGGACGGAGGCGCGGCCGTGAAGAAGTGCGAGGCCTGCGGCTACTCGAACACCGACGACGCGCAGGTCTGCAACCTGTGCGGCGGCGTGTTCGGCAAGGCGAAGTCCGGCTCGGGCAAGTCCACCCGCGAGCCGAAGGCCGAGGCCCCGCGCGCGGAGGCCCACGCGCCGGAGCCCTCCGCGCGCCTCCGCGTGGCCGAGCCGGCCCCGGGGGCCGGGAGCGTACACGCCAAGCGCGCGGCGTCGGCCCAGGCCGCCTCGGCCCACGCCGAGCTCGGGCGGTTCGAGGCGCAGCGGGCGCGGTTCGCGGCCAAGCTCGACGAGCTCACGAAGGCGATCGAGGCGCAGACCCCGTCGTTCCAGCTCCGGATCCAGGCCGAGCAGGAGGAGCTCGCGCTCGATCAGGAGGTCCGGACGGCGCAGAAGCGCCTCTCGACGGCGGAGATGGAGGCCCAGGCCGCGCAGGCGGGCCTCGGCAAGAAGCAGCGCGAGCTCGAGCGGCTCCGCAAGGCGATCGAGGCGAACGAGCAGGCCCGCGACGCCGCGAACGAGGGCGCGCGGGAGGCCACCGCGGAGCAGGCGCGGCTCCAGGCCGAGCTCGCGCGCACGACCGGCGAGCGCGAGGTGGCCGAGCGCGAGCTGGCGCGCCTGCGCGAGCAGAACGACGGCCTCGCGCGCGAGCTCGCGGGCGAGCAGGCGAAGCTCGCCGAGGCGCGGGCCGAGCTCGCCGCCGCGACGAGCGAGCGCGACCGCCTGACCCGCGAGCTGGCGCAGACGACGGCCACCCTGGCGGAGACGCGGGCGACCCTCGCGACGCGCCGGGACGAGATCGCGGCGCTCGAGCGCGAGCTGCCCGAGCGGGCGGCCGAGCTCGCCACGACGCGCGAGCAGCTCGCCCGGGCCGACGCCGAGCACGCGCCCCTGCTCGCGAAGGCCGAGGCGGCCCGGGCCGAGCTCGCGGCCGCCCGCGAGCGCCTCGCCGCGCAGCAGGCGACGAACGAGGGCCTGCGCCAGGCGGCCGCGGCCGACGAGGCGGCCCGCGCCGCCGCGTCGGACCAGCTCGCCCTGGCCGAGGCCGACCACGCGCGGCTCGTGGCCGACGGCGCCCGGGTCCGCGCCGAGCGCGCCGACACCGAGGCCCGGGCGGCCGCCAAGGCGGCCGAGGTGGCGCGCGCGCGCGAGGAGCTGGCGGCGCAGGAGGCCGGCCTCGCGGCGGCCAAGACGGCCCTGACCGAGGGGGACGCGGCCTGGACCCCGCTCAAGGCCAAGCTCGACCAGGTGACGCGCGACCTCGGCATGGTCGAGTCGAACGTCGAGGCCCAGCGGGCCGAGAACGCCAACCTCGTGGCCGACACCCAGGCGGCCGACGCGGCCCGCGTCGCCGCGGAGGCGCAGCGCGCCGCGGCCGAGGCCGAGGCCGCCGCCCTGCGCGAGGCCAAGGCCCGGGCCGAGGCCGCGCGC
>JANJTH010000743.1 GCA_024711205.1 Planctomycetota bacterium
TGGCGCGACGGCCGGCGGCGGCGCGAGCCGGCGCGCCGCGAGCCCGCCGAGCCCCGCCAGCGCCGCGCCGGCGAGGATGGAGCCCGGGACGGCGAGCGCGAGGTCGGCGCGGTCGCGCACGACGCTGCCGAGGATCAGGAGGTTGAGCGCGAACGCGACCGCGCCCGCGCCCGCCGCGCTCCAGGCGGTCGCCCCGGGCAGGCGCCCCGTCCAGGCGCCCGCCGCGACGGAGGCCGCCAGGTAGAGCGCCCCGAGCGTCCAGGCCGGGGCCTCGACGCCCGGGAGCCGCCCCAGGTAGCCGAGCGCCCACATGACGACGGCCGCGCCGAAGCCGCAGGTGAGGACGGCCGCGGCCGGGAGGCCCGCGGGGGCGCCAGGCCCCGCGGGCGCGGGGGCGACGCCGGCCGGGCCGGGCGCCGGGTCGAGGTTCGTCGTGTGCACGGGCGGAGTATCACCCGGCCCCGGCCCCCGCGCGGTGTGACGAAATGCCGCACCCCGGCGCGGGGCCACGACCGGGGCCCGTGGTAGGTTCCCGGCCATGACGCTCGGCGCCCTGACCCCGCCGCTCGACCCGCTCGCCGCCCAGGCCGACCCGCGCCTCGCCGCCGCCCCGGCGCCCGCCTTCGGCGTGCGCGGCACGCTCGCGGCGTGGGGCGAGCTCTCCAAGGTCCGCCTGTCGAGCCTCGTGCTCGTGACGGCGGGGATCGGCTGGTTCGCCGCCGGCGGCGGGTGGGCGCCGGGCGTCGTGACCGCGCTCCTCGGCACGGCGCTCGCCGCCTTCGGCGCGAACGTGCTGAACCAGTGGCTCGAGCGGGCCCACGACCTCCAGATGGAGCGCACGCGCGGGCGGCCGCTCCCCTCGGGGCGGGTCTCCTCCGAGCGCGCCTTCGCGGGCGGCGCGGGCATGGCCGCCGTTGGCGCGCTCCTCCTCGCGCTCGCCCACGGGCCGGTCCCCGCCGCGCTCGCGCTCCTGACGGTCGTCCTCTACGCGCTCGTCTACACGCCCCTCAAGCGGCGCACCTCGCTCTGCACGCAGGTCGGCGCCGTGTGCGGCGCGCTCCCGCCCATGATCGGCTGGACGGCCGTGACCGGCGCGCTCGACCCGGGGGCCTGGGTCCTGTTCGCAATCCTGTTCGCCTGGCAGATCCCGCACTTCCTCGCGATCGACTGGCTCCACCGGGTCGACTACGCGCGCGGCGGCTTTCGCATGCTCTCGGCGACGGACCCGACCGGCGCGCTCACGGGGCGGCTCGCGACGACCTGGGCGCTCGCGCTCGTCCCCGTGACGCTCCTCGCGCCCACGGTCGGCCTGGGCGGCTGGCTCTACGCGATCGGCGCGCTCGGCCTGGGCCTGGCCTTCGTCGCGCTCTCCGCGGCGCTCTGGCTCCGGCCCACCGAGGCGCGGGCGCGCCGGCTGTTCCTCGCGAGCCTGCTCCACCTGCCGCTCCTGCTCGGCCTGCTCGTCCTCGACCCGACGTCGGCCCTCCTCGTCCGGTAGCGGTCCCGGCGGCCGCCGTCCGGGCCCAGCCCGGGACCTGGCGGCCAGCCGACGGGCCCCCCCGCGTCGAGCGCGAGCGGCGCGGGGGACCTTCGGGCTATGCTCGCGGCGTGGCCGACTCGAAGACGAAGCGCATGTTCGCGTGCCCGCGCTGCCGCTTCCCGAACGCGGAGCGGGCCAAGCGCTGCCTGTCGTGCGGGGCCTCGCTCGAGCCCGAGCCGGCCCCGCCCCCGGCCGCCCCGTCGGCGCCGCCCGCGCGGGAGCCCGAGCCCTACGTCCCGGTGTCCTCGCTCCCCCAGCCGACCGTGCTCCCCTCGCCCGGCGTCTACCGGATGCGCGTCGGCAACGGCCCGCCCGCCCCGACGGTCGACGCCGCGGGGACCCCCCTCGCGCGCGCGACGCCCCCGCCGCCGGCCGCGGCCTTGGCGCCGCCGCGCACGCCGCCCGACGACGACGAGTCGCCCTACGGGGCCCCGGAGAGCGACTCGTCGCCCGCCCCTCCTCCGGCCGAGGCCGCCGCGCCCCCGCCGGACCGGGCGCTCCCCCCGCCGACCGCGCTCGAGGGGCGCGAGCAGGGGCTCGGGGCCACCCGGCCCGTGTCGGCGGCCGCGCTGCGCGCGGCGCTCGCGGGGTCGGCGCCGCCCCAGAGCCAGGTCCCGGCGGTCGCGCCCGACGACCCCCGGATCGTGGCCTGGCTCGAGTGCGTGCCCTTCCCCCCGATCCCGCTCGGTCCGACGCCGGTGCTCACGATCGGCCGCGGCGCCGAGGCCGACCTCGTGCTCCCGCACCCCGGCGTCTCGCGGACCCACGCCGTGATCCGCGCGGCCGGCCGCGCGCTCCTGTTCGAGGACCGCTCCACCTACGGCTCGTACGTGAACGGGGAGCGCGTGATCTCGCGCGAGCTCGCCGTCGGCGACGCGCTCGTGATCGGACCTTACGAGCTCTCGGTCCGCGGCCGCGACGACGCGCCCGCCGCCGACGCGCGCGCGGTCGACGAGACCCGCCCGCTCGCGCTCGGCGCGCAGGACCTCCAGAGCGCCGACGCCATGTCGGGGCGCCTCGAGAAGCAGCCGCTCACGGAGGTCCTCCAGGCGCTCGAGTTCAACCAGAAGACCGGGACGCTCGACCTCGTTTGCGGCGACGTCGCGGGGCGGCTCGTCGTCTACGAGGGCATGCCCATGTTCGCGAGCTTCGGCCCGCTCGAGGGCGCCGAGGCGGTCTTCGCGATGATCGAGCAGCGCAGGGGCTACTACACCTTTCGCCGGAAGGTCGAGGCCGGCGAGCGGACGCTCACGGTCACGATCACGGCGCTGCTCCTCGAGGCGAGCCGCCGCCTCGACGAGGACGAGTAGGCCGCCGCGATGGCGGCGGGCCCGACGCGCGCCGCCGCGATGGCGGCGGGCCCGACGCGCGCCGCCGCGATGGCGGCGGGCCCGACGC
>JANJTH010000746.1 GCA_024711205.1 Planctomycetota bacterium
CAATCCTGGCGTCAAGCTCTCCGAGGCCGGCGCGCCGGACGGCGGGAGTGACGCCCGGCCGGGCGGCGGCGCGGCCGACCGCGCGCGCGGCCGCCTGGCGCAGGGCGTAGGGATGGCGGAGGGCGAGATGCGCGCGCAGCGGCTCGAGGACCGCCGGGTCGTCGAGGTCGGCCAGGCCGTCGAGGGCCGCCTGGCGGACGACCTCGTTGTGCGAGGGGAGCCCGAGCAGGCGCAGGAGCGCCGCCTTCGGGTCGTCGACGGCCCGGCCGAAGGCGCGGAGCGCCGCCGCGAGCACGTAGTAGCTGGGCTCGTCGCCCGCGAGCACGGCGGCGAGGGCCTCGCCCGCCTTCGGGTCGCGGCCGCGGCCCGCGAGCGCGTCCGCGGCCGCCCGGCGCACCTTGGGGTGGTCGGCGCGCAGACCGGCCACGAGCGCGTCGCGCGCGCGGTCGCCGGGGTGCCGGCCGAGCGCGGCCGCGGCCTCGTCCCGCACGCCCCAGAACGGGTCCTCGGCCAGGGCGCGCCCGAGCGCGTCCGTGACCTCCGGCGCGTGGTCGTGCCCGAGCGCCCGCGCCGCGCGCAGGCGGCCGAACGCGTCGCCCTCGCGGAGCGCAGCGAGCCACAGGTCCCGGCCCATGTGCACGGTCCGCTCGGCCAGGATGAGCTGCTCGCGCGGGTCGAACCGGAACCGAGTCGGCGCGGCGGTCGTCGCGAACACGAGCCGCGCCTCGCGCCCGTCCATGAGCACCTCCTGGCGGAGGTCCTGCTCGCCCGCGCGGAGCGCGACCTCGACCGGGAGGCGGTACGGCTCGCCCGGCTGCGTCTGCTTGACCGTCACGACGACGACGCCGCGCGCGGCGTCGCGCTCGAGCCGCACGTCGAGCACCGGGTTGCCGGGCCGGTGGACCCAGTCGTGGAAGTAGCGCTCGAGGTTGCGGCCGGTCGCGTCCTCGAGCGCGCGCCGCAGGTCGTCCGTCTCGACGCTCCGGTCGGCGGCCCGCGCCACGAACAGGCGCAGCCCGCGCAGGAAGTCGTCCGGCCCGAGCTGCGCGCGGAGCTGGTGGAGGACCGCCGCGCCCTTGGGGTAGGCCCGCCCGTCGAACATGGCGTCGGGCGAGGCCCAGCGCCGGTCGACGATCGGGCGCTGCTTGCCGGCGCCGATCCCGCGGTCGGCGTTGCCGAGCATCTCGACCGCGTACTCGTCGGCCCCGTGCGCGTGCTCGTGCCACACCGCGTCGCCCCAGGTCGCGAAGCTCTCGTTGATCCAGATGTGCGCCCAGTCCCGGCACGTGAGCAGGTCGCCGAACCACTGGTGCGCGAGCTCGTGCGCGACCAGCCCCTCGGAGCTGTAGTCGAGGTGCGCGCGCTCGTCGTGGAGCGTGAACTCGTTGAGCGTCGTCGCGCCCGTGTTCTCCATGCCCCCGGCCTCGAACTGCTCGACGACGACCTGCTCGTACTTGGGCCAGGGGTACTCGACGCCGGTCAGGTCGCTGAAGAAGTCGAGCATGTCCTTCGTGCGCGCGAACGAGCGCGGGATGTCGGCCTTGCGCCCCCTCGGCACGTAGTAGGCGAGCGGCTTGCCGCGCCAGGTGTCCCGCTCGATGTCGAACGTGCCGACGACGAGCGTGACCAGGTAGCTCACGTGTTCGCGCTCCTGCGCGAAGCGCCACACGTCGTGGTCGCCCTCGCGGGCGGTGCCCAGGTGGGCCCCGTTGCTGACCACGGTCAGGCCGGGCTTCACGCGCGCGGTCAGCGCCGTCTGCTGGCGCTCGTCGGGATGGTCGACGCAGGGGAACCAGTAGCGGTTCGTCTGCGGCTCGCCCTGCGACCACACCTGCCAGGGCGTGTCGGGCGCGTCGGGCGTGGGCCCGAAGAAGTGCAGCCCCTCCTTGGGCTGGCGGACCCGGTAGGTCACGCGGACGGCCGCGGCCTCGTCGCGGACGAGCGCGAGCTCGAGCTCGAGCGACCGCCCGTCGTTCGCGAACGGGAGCGGCTGCGCGTCCTGGCCGCGCAGCCGCTCGACCCGCACGACCTCGTGGTCGACGGCGTCGAGGCGGACCGTGCGCGTGCGGGTCAGCGCCACGAGGTCGAGCGTGGCCGTGCCCTCGACGGCGCGCGCCTCGAGGTCGACCGCGAGGTCGAGCGCGATCCGGCGGACATCCACGGGCCGGTCGGGCGGCGTGCGGAGCGGCGGGTCCTCGGCCCGGGCGGGCGCCCCGGACAGGGCGGCCGCGAGGCCGAGCAGGAGGGCGCCCGCGAGGGGGGCGCGCGGACGGGGGCGGGCGGTCATGGGGCCTCCGGGGGGCGCGGGGTCACCCGCGGCCCTGCGCGTAGAGGGCCGCGATGCGCGCCGCGTGGCGGGCCTCGAGCACCTTGCGCTTGAGCTTGAGGGTGGGGGTGAGCGCGCCGTCGTCCACGGACCACGTCTCGTCGAGCACGTCCCAGCGCTTGAGCTGCTCGAACGGCGCGAGGGGCTCGTTCTGCGCGCGCAGCCCGGCGTCGACGTGGGCGCGCACGCGCGGGTGGGCGCACAGCGCGCGGAGGGCCGCGGCGTCGGGCGTCGGCCCGCACAGGCCCTGGGCCTGCGCCCAGCGGGCGAGCTCGTCGTGGTCGAGGGTCACGAGCCCGACGAGGTAGGGATGCCCGTCGCCCACGGCGAGCACGTGCTCGACGAGCGGGGCCTGCCCGAACACGCCCTCGAGCTTCTGCGGGGCGACGTTCTTGCCGTTGGCGAGGATGATGAGGTTCTTCTTGCGGTCGGTGATCCGCACGAACCCGCGCGCGTCGACCTCGCCCACGTCGCCGGTGCGGAAGAACAGGTCCTCGGTGAACGCCTCGCTCGAGGCCTCGGGGTCGCGGAAGTAGCCGGCGAACACGCCCGGGCCGCGCACGAGGAGCTCGCCGTCGGGGGCGACGCGGACCTCGGTCCCGGGGAGCGGCAGCCCGACCGTGCCGAGCGCGTAGGCGTCCGGGCGGTTCACGGTCACCGGGGCGGCCGTCTCGGTCAGGCCCCAGCCCTCGAGGATCAGGATCCCCAGCGCGTGGAACGTCTCGAGCAGCTCGCGGGCGATCGGCGCCCCGCCCGAGGTCAGGTAACGCAGGTTGCGCCCGAACAGGCGCTCCTTGAGCCGGTCGAACACGACGCGGCGCGCGAGCTCGTGGGCCACGCGCAGGCGGAGCGGCAGGGGCCGGCCCGCCTGCCGGTAGGGGCCCGCGCGGCGGCCGACGTCGAGCGCCCAGCGGAACAGGCGCTGCCGGTGGGGCGGCGAGGCCGCGACGCGCTCGAGGAGCCGCGCGTGGACCTTCTCCCAGATCCGCGGCACGGAGACCTGCACGGTCGGCTCGACCTCGCGCAGCTCGTCCATGAGCCGGTCGAGCGAGCTCGCCCAGTAGCCGGTCGCGCGCACGAAGATGCCCCCGTAGCTCACGACGCGCTGGAGCGAGTGGGCGAGCGGCAGGAACACGACGGACGTGTCGCCCGGCCCGAACGGGAGGACCGCGGCCGAGGCGTGGACGACGAACGTGAGGTTGCCGTGCGTGAGCATGGCGCCCTTCGGCTGACCGGTCGTTCCCGAGGTGTAGATGATCGTCGCGAGGTCCTTCGGGCCGACCGCGCGCCAGGCCGCCTCGAACCGGGCCTCCCCGTCGGGGAGCGCGCGGCCCGCCGCCGCGAGCGCCGCGAGCGGCTGCGCATCCGCGAGCGCGCCGGCGGGTCCGGGCGGGTCGATCACGAACACGGCGCGCAGCGCGGGCAGCGCGTCGCGGTGCGCCCGCAGCTTCTCGAGCTGGCCCAGGTCCTCGACGACCGCGGCGACGCAGCCGGCGTGCTCGAGCTGGTAGGCGACCTCGGCCGCGGGGAGCGTCGGGTAGACGCCCACGGTCACGGCGCCCGCGTGCAGGATCGCGAGGTCCACGCGCAGCCACTCGGGGCGCGTCCCGCACACGAGCGCCACGCGGTCGCCCCGCTGGACGCCGAGCGCGAGGAGGCCCTGCGCGAGCTCGCGGACCTGGCGCGCGCCCTCGGCGGCCGTCGTCCCGACCCACCGCCCGCCCTCCTTCCGGTAGTCGCACACGTCGTGCGGCCAGCCCGTGACCCGGTGCTGGTAGAGGGCCGGGACGCTCTTGTGGACCCAGCGCCCGCCGAGCTCGACGTAGTCGACCTCGGCGGCGCGCACGGGCGATGCGGTGGTCATGGGGGGCGGATTCTACGGGGATCGTCCCCGGCCGCGGCGAGGGCGCGAGGCCGGGCTCGGGTTTGCCCGGGGCGCGCCCGCGCGGCAAGATCCCCCCTCGGGAGGGGCGCGTGGAGCGACTCGCCGCGGCGCTCGGGAGGGCCCTGCAGGAGGGCCTGCTCACGGCGGCCCAGGCCGAGGCCCTCGCCCGCGAGGTGGCGCGCTGGCAGGGCGCGGGGCGGCCTCCCGTCGAGCTGGGGGCGTTCCTCGCGGCGCAGGGCCTGCCGCCCGTCGTCGTCCGGGCGCTCGTCGGGCTCGCGGAGGGCTCGGGAGGCGCGGGCCCGATCGTCCGGCTCGCCGACGCGCTCCGGGCGGGCCCGCTCGGCGCGGGCCGCGTGCGGGGGGCCACGCTCGGGCGCTGGGTCGTCGAGGGCGAGCTCGGGCGGGGCGGCATGGGGGTCGTGCTCCGCGCGCGCGCGCGCGACACCGGGGAGCGTGCGGCGCTCAAGGTGCTCCTCGCGGGGGCCGGGGCGTCTCCGGAGCAGCGGCGCCGGTTCCAGCGCGAGGCCGAGACCCTCGCGGGGCTCGACCATCCGGGGATCGTCCGCGTCCTCGGGCACGGCGAGGAGGACGGCCTCGACTACCTCGAGCTCGAGCTGATCGACGGCGCGCCCCTCGACCTGCGCGCGCTCCCCCTCCGCAAGCGGGTCCGGGCGCTGGCCCGGGTCGCGGCGGCGCTCGAGCACGCGCACGCGCGGGGGCTCGTGCACCGCGACGTGAAGCCCGCGAACGTCCTCGTGCGCGCGGCGGGCGGCGAGCCGGTGCTCACGGACTTCGGGCTCGTGCGCGACGTCGACGCGCGCTCGTCCCTGACGCGCTCCGGGCAGTCGCTCGGGACCCCGCACTACATGGCGCCCGAGCAGGTCCGCGGGGAGCCGTGCTCGCCCGCGACCGACGTGTTCGCGCTCGGGGTGATGCTCTACGAGGCCCTCACGGAGACCCGCCCCTTCGACGGCGACGGCGTCATGGCGCTCCTCGACGCCGTGCAGCGCGCGGCGCCGGAGCCGCCGCGGCGGCGGGCCCCGGCGGCGCCCCTCGCCCTCGAGCGCGCTTGCCTGCGCGCCCTCGCCCGCGCGCCCGAGGACCGACACGCGAGCGCGGGCGCGCTCGCCGCCGAGCTCGAGGCCTGGCTCCAGGGGCGGGCCCCCGCGGCGCGCCCGGGAGGGGCGGGGCGACGCGCCGCGGTCGGGGGCCTCGTCCTCGGCGGGCTC
>JANJTH010000829.1 GCA_024711205.1 Planctomycetota bacterium
GAGCCCGCCCGCGAGCGTGGCCGTGCGCCGGCGCGCGCGGGCGGCGCCGGGGGCGAGCGCGGCGCGGAGCGCGCCCAGGACCACGCTCCCCGCGCGGTCCTCGAGGTCGACGAGCGCGGGGAACGCGCTGCGCGCGCTCAGGCGCGCCGGGTCGCCCGCGTAGACGCCGGTCGCGAGCGCCGCGACGAGGCGCTCGGCCGCGGGGGCGCCGAAGCGGCGGCGCGCGAAGGCGAGCACGCTCTCGTCGTCGAGCGCGCCGCCCGCGTCGCCGGCCACGTCGCCGGAGGCGGGGTCCGTCGGCTCGTCGCGCTCGAGCGCGCGGCGGAGCGCGTCCTCGAGCGCGGCGCGCCGGCGCGGCGCGAGCGGCTCGGCGAGCAGGCGCAGGAGCCCGAGCGGCCCGAGCAGCCCGGGCAGGCCCGCCGGGACCGGGCGGAGCCGGCCGCCCCACAGCACGAGCCGACGGCGGGCCGCCGCCCCGGCCGTGACGACGTGGTCGCGCAGGCCGAGGTCGTCGAGGAGCGTCGCGAGCGGGGCGCCCGCGCGGAGGAAGAACGACTGCGGGCCGCGCTCGACCACGAAGCCGTCGACGTGGTCCGTGGCGACCACGCCGCCCGCGCGCGGGCCCGCCTCGAGGACCTCGACGTCGCGGCCCGCGCGGGCGAGCTCGAACCCGACCGTGAGCCCGGCCAGGCCGCCGCCCACGACGACCACCCCGGGGCCCCGGTCGGGGCCGCGGGCGGGCGGGAGTGGGAGCGGAGCGGAGCGGGGGGCGGTCACGGGCCGGAGCGGGAAGGCAGGGCCCCTGCGCGAGGGCGCGGGCGGAGGGCGGAGCGGGGGCGGAGGCGAGCCTCCTGGCGGCGCGCACGCGCGGGGACGGGAGAGCGAGGCCCTCGCACGACCGCGGGAGCGGGAACGGGAAGAAGGGAAGAGGGAGGAAGGGAAGAGGGAGGGCAAGGGCAAGGGCAAGGGAAGAGACCGGAGGTCGTGGCGCGAGCGGCGGGGACGGGAAGAGAGCCGAGCCGCGAGGCCGGAGGCGCCGGAGCGGGGGTCACGGGGGCGTGCCGAAGGGGCCCGCCGCGCGCACGGCCTCGACGAGCGCCTCGACGCTCTCGACCGGGGTCGTGGGCAGGATCCCGTGCCCCAGGTTGAACACGTGGCGCTGCCCGCCGCCCGCCGCGAGGACCTCGCGCGCGGCCTCGGCCGTGGCCTCGGGGCCCGCGAGGAGCACGGTCGGGTCGAGGTTGCCCTGGAGCGTGACGCCCGGGCCGAGCGCCGTGCGGGCGCGCCGGAGGTCGAGCCGCCAGTCGATCGAGAACACGTCGGCCCGGACCTCGTGGAGGCGCGGGAGGAGCGCGGCCGAGCCCTTCCCGAAGTAGAGGAGCGGCGTCCCCGGGGGCGCGTCCGCGCGCACCGCGTCGAGGATCCGGTTGACCCACGGGAGGGACCAGGTGGCCCAGGCCTCGCACGAGAGCAGCTCGGCCCACGTGTCGAAGAGCTGGAACGCGCGCGCGCCGGCGCGGAGCTGCGCGAGCGCGTGGGCCGCCGTGTACTCGGCGATCCGGTCGAGCAGCCGGCGCGCGAGCGCGGGCTCGGCGTGGGTCATGGCCTTCCAGGTCGCGAAGTCGCGGCTCCCGCCGCCCTCGACCAGGTAGCAGGCGAGCGTCCAGGGCGCCGCCGCGAACCCGATCAGCGGCGTCTCGCCGAGCGCGGCCGCGAGCCCGCGCACGGCCTCGAACACGGCCGGCACGGCCTCCTCGGGCGCGGGGCAGCGCAGCGCGTCGACGTGGGCCGCCGAGCGCACCGGGTCGTCGACGCGCGGGCCCTCGCCCTGCTCGAAGCGCACGCGCGCGCCCATGGCCTGCGCGGGCACGAGGATGTCCGAGAACAGGATCGCCGCGTCGAACCCGAACCGCCGGATCGGCTGGAGCGTGACCTCGATCGCGTGCTCGGGCGTGTGGCACAGCCCCAGGAAGTCGCCCGCCTGCGCGCGGACCGCGCGGTACTCGGCCAGGTAGCGGCCGGCCTGGCGCATGAGCCACACGGGCGGGCGGTCGACGGGCTCGCCCCGGCACGCGGCCAGGAAGCGCGAGCCCGTCACGGCGCGGGCCCCGGCTCGGCCTCGGGCGAACCCTCGGGCGCGAAGGCCACGGCGAGCGCCTCCTGGAAGGCCCGCGCGGTGAACGCGATCGCCCCGTCGTCGTGGGCCGTCGACGCGAAGAACACCTCGAACGCGCTCGGCGCCAGGTAGACGCCGCGCGCGAGGAGCGCCGCGTGGAGCCGCGCGTAGCGCGCCGCGCCCGACCGGTCGACGGCGCCCCAGGCCCGGGGCGGCGGGTCCTGGAACGTGATCCAGAAGATCGAGCCCTCGCGCACGAGCCGGGCCGGGTAATGCTCGACGAGCGGGCGGAGCGCCTGCTCGAGCGCCTGCGAGCGCGCCTCGAGGAGGTCCCACCCGCCGTCGCGGAGCGCCTCGAGCGTCGCGCGTCCCGCCGCCATGGCGACCGGGTTCCCCGAGAGCGTGCCGGCCTGGTAAATGCACCCGGACGGCGCCACGCAGCGCATGACGTCGCGCCGGCCCGCGTAGGCGCCGACGGGCAGGCCGCCGCCGATCACCTTGCCGTAGGTGAGCAGGTCGGGGCGGACCCCGTAGCGGGCGGCGGCGCCGCCCGGGCCGAGCCGGAACCCGGAGATCACCTCGTCGAACACGAGCAGCGCGCCCGCGCGGTCGCACTCGGCGCGCAGCGCGCGCAGGAACTCGGGGCGCTGGAGCAGGAGCCCGCAGTTGGCCGGGACCGGCTCGATCAGGACCGCGGCGACCTCGTGGCCGCGGGCGGCCATGAACGCGCGCAGCGCCGCCTCGTCGTCGAGCGGCAGGACCGCGGTCGTGCCGGCGATCGCCGCGGGCACGCCGCCCGAGTCGGGCTGCCCGGCGGTCGCGAGCCCGGAGCCGGCCTTCACGAGCAGGTAGTCGGCGTGCCCGTGGTAACAGCCGTCGAACTTCACGATCAGGTCGCGGCGCGTGAACCCGCGCGCGAGCCGGACCGCGCTCATGACGGCCTCGGTCCCCGACGAGACGAAGCGGACCATCTCGGCCAGCGGCTGGAGCGCGCGCACGAGCTCGGCCAGCTCGAGCTCGGCGCGGGTCGGCGCGCCGAAGCTCGTGCCGAGCGCCGCCGCGCGGCCGATCGCCTCGAGCACGGGGGCCGGGGCGTGCCCGAGCGCGAGCGGGCCCCACGACATGCAGAAGTCGACGTACTCGCGCCCGTCCTCGTCCCACACGCGCGCGCCCTTGCCGCGCGCGAAGAAGAGCGGCGCCCCGCCGACCGAGCGGAACGCCCGCACGGGGCTCGAGACGCCGCCCGGGAGCACGTCGAGCGCGCGCGCGAAGAGCGCCGAAGAAGCCGGCCGCCCGGGCGACGCGGGCGGCGGGCCGGCGGGGGGCCGGGGCCCGCAGCCGCACACCTGCCCCGCGCCGGCCTGCTCGGCGCTCTTCTGCTGGGCGCTCACCGGCTCCGACCCGCTCACGAGAGCCACCCCTGCGCGAGCGCCTCGCGCGCGTGGTAGGTGATCAGCCAGTCGGCGCCGGCGCGCCGCATGGCGAGCAGGTTCTCGCGCACGACGCTCGACTCGTCGACCCAGCCCTGCGCGGCGGCGGCCTTCACCATGCTGTACTCGCCGCTCACGTTGTAGCAGGCGACCGGGAGCCGGGTCGCCGCCCGCAGGCCGGCGATCACGTCGAGGTAGGCGAGCGCCGGCTTGACCATGAGCACGTCGGCGCCCTCGGCCTCGTCGAGCAGCGCGTCGCGCAGCGCCTCGCGCCCGTTGCGCGGGTCCATCTGATACCCCTTCCGGTCGCCCTTCCCGGGCGCGCTCCCGGCCGCCTCGCGGAACGGCCCGTAGTAGCTCGACGCGAACTTCGCCGCGTAGCTCATGATCGAGACGGCGCTCAGCCCGGCCCCGTCGAGCGCGTCGCGCAGCGCGCCCACGCGCCCGTCCATCATGTCGGACGGCGCGACGACGTGCGCGCCCGCGCGCGCGTGCGCGAGCGCCATGGCCGCGAGCAGGGGCAGCGTCTCGTCGTTGAGCACCTCGCCCCGGTCGTCGAGCACGCCGCAGTGGCCGTGCGGCGTGTAGGCGCACAGGCACACGTCGGTCATGACGACCACGTCGTCGTCGTAGGCGCGCCGGAGCGCCGCCACGGCCTCGGCGACGAGCGGCGGACCGCCGCCGGGGCCCGCCGCGGCCGTGCTCGCCCGCGCGTCCTTGGGCCCGTCGGGGACGCCGAACAGGAGCACCGACCGGACGCCCAGGTCGCGGTCGCGCCCGATCTGGCTCACGAGCAGGTCGATCGACTGCCGCTCGATCCCGGGCATGGACGGGATCTCCTGCCGCGCGCCCGCGCCGGGGAGCACGAAGTGCGGCTGGATCAACTGCGCCGGGTCGAGCCGGGTCTCGGCCGCGGCCGCGCGCAGGGCCGGGGTGCGCCGGAGCCGGCGGGGACGGAGCCGCATGGGGGGACCTCCTGCCGCCCCGCGGGGCGCGCGCCGCCGGGACCTGCGCGCCGCGGCGCGCACGGTCCCTGCCGCCCCGTTATCGCCGCGTCGCGGGCCGCCGCCCACCCTGCCCGGGTCGCGCCCGCCTCGCGTGAGCCCGTCCGCGCTGCTTGACTGGGGCCATGGCCCGCGCGACCTGCACCGGCTGCGACGTCCGCCTCCCGCCCGACCAGGCGGTGGCCGGGGCCTGCCCGGCCTGCCTCGAGCCGCGCCCGACGGACCAGCTCGCGCTCGCGCTCGGAGCAGCGGGCCTCCTGGCCGGCCTCGCGGGCTGCGCCGCGTTCCTCGGCCTGGGCGACCTCGCGCTGCCCTGGCCTCCCTTCGCCGTCCTGTCCGCCGCCGCGGGCGGCGCCGCGCTGTGGCTCGCGCACCGGCGCCCGCCCGCCGGGTGGGCGCGCGGGCTCGGCTACCTTGCCCTCTCGGCGGCCTATCCGCCGCTCGTCGTGCTGTCCGTGGTCCTCGTCGGCCTGTTCGTGGGGTTCTACCTGTACGGGGACCACCTCCGCTGGCGTCGGCGCCGCTCGGGCTGGCCCTTCGGCGACGACGACGACTGACGACGGGCGTCGCCGGCGACCTTCCCCCTTCCGGCTCGCCTGGATCCGGGCGACGTCGCCCCCGTCCGCGGCGGGCCGACCTCCTGGCGCGTCCGCCCTCCTGGCGCCGCGCGGATCACGGCGAGGGCTCGGGGTCGGCCCCGCCCACGAACTCCTGCGCCAGGCGCCGCAGCTCCAGCCAGGACCAGCGGCTCCCCGCCGGGGCCTCCTCGGACGGCGCGTCTTCGCGGCTGGCGGGCGGCTCGACCGGGGCCGGCGGCTCGCGCGGGTCGGGCCCGCGCCGCCCTCGGTCCGGGCCCGGGGGGCCACGGCGCGATCGGTCAGCCGGGTCGGGCCCCCGCGCGTCGCGCGAGGGCAAGCGCGCGGTGGTCCCGTCGCGCAGGAGGTCGCCCACGGCCTCGACGACGAGGAGGCTCCGCGGGAGCGCGCCGTGCGAGGCCGTGGAGTACCAAGTCGGCGCGCCGTCGAGCTCGGCGAACCCACGCGGGACCGTGCCGTCCCCGTCGGTGGACGTCGTCGTCGCGAGGGGGGCGTCGGGCTCGTCGCCCGGGTCGAGCGCGACGACCGTCGGCTGGCCGACGCCCACGACTTGCAGGAGGCTCCCGGCGACCCCGGGGCGGGCGGCGGCGAGCTCGGCCTGCTCCTCGCGGGCGCGCGCCAGGAGGTCGGGGCGAGGCGCGGGCCAGGCCGCGGACCAGGTGGACGGGTGGTCGAGGTCCGGCCCTCGCCACCGGTCGCGCCAGGGGAGGAGCAGGTGGGTGCTCGGGAACGAGCCGAACACGTCGCGCGCGAGCGCGCGCGCGTCGTGCCCCGGGTGGAGCGCGGCCAGCCGCGCCATGGCGGGGTGCGTGCCCTGGAGCACGGTCGCGACGGCGGGGGCGCCCCAGCTCGGCGTCCCCAGCGTCACGACGCGCCCGAGGCGTTCACGGACCGCGTCGGGCCCGAGCGCCAGGACCGCCTGGGCCACCAGCCCGCCCATGCTGTGCCCGACGACGTGGACCCGGCCGGGCGCGGCGAGCACGGCGCGCGCCAGCCCCTCGGCCGCGGCCCGGAGGCCGAGGCGCCAGTCCCATGGGTGCAGCGTGGCCTCGAAGCCGGCCAGGCGCAGGCGGAGCTTCAGGGGCAGGTAGGCGGGCAGGAGCACCCCGAGCGGCTCGACCCGCGGGTCGCCGTCGTCGAGCGAGAGCCACGCGAGGCGCCCGAGCGCAATGTCCACCAGGTCGAGCCAGATCACGTCGTCCCAGAGGGCGCCGCGCAGGCCCAGGGTCGAGCCCATGACGCCCGGCACGACGAGCACCTGCTCGCCCCCGGCGCCGGCCGTGTCGGCCGCCTGCGCCAGGTCGGAGAACGCGCGCACGGCCTCGTCGCCGCCCAGCAGGTCGGCCAGCGAGCCGGCGCCCGCCTCGCGGAGCCGGGCCTCGACGTCCGCGTCGCGCGGTCGCGCCCGCTCCGGGTCCATGCCGCCGCCTCCGGCGCTCGCCGCGCGCGGCGCGACGATACCTCCGATCGGCCTCTCCACGCCGGCCCTCGGGCGTCGGTCAGGCGCGCGGCCGACGCAGCGCCTCGAGCTCGTCCACGGTCCGCGGCCAGTCGGCCTTGAGGAGGCGCGAGAGCGCGCGGTCCGCGAGCAGGCGCCCGCCGGTCTGGCACGTGGCGCAGTAGTTCGCCTCGTTCTGCGCGTAGACGATCCGCTGCACGGGCGTCGCGCACACGGGGCAGGGCTGGCGGTGCCGGCCGTGGACCGCGAAGCCCTCGCGGAACGCCGTGACGCCGGTCGGCAGCCCGTCGGGCGGCGCGGCGGCCCGCAGGCGGTCCGTCCACTCGCCCAGCACCGCGCACGCGGCGGCGAACAGGCGCGCCGTCTCGTCGGGCGCGAGCTGGTGGGTCTGACGGAACGGCGACAGGCGCGCGCGGTGGAGGATCTCGTCGGAGTAGGCGTTGCCGATCCCCGAGAGCGTGCGCGGGTCGGTCAGCGCGCGCTTGTGCGTCCGCCAGGGAACCTCTACCCCGTAGGGGTTCCCGGGCACGCGCTTCAGCGTGTGCCAGGGCACCCCTACCCGGGGTCCTCCACTTCTCGCGAGAGGACGTCGAGGAAGCTGCACGGCGGCGCGGTCTCCGTCCGGCGTCCTAGCGTGGCCGATCTGCGGGCTTCGGAGAGCGGAGAGCTCGAGGACGGCGACGACCGGGCGCCCGTTCCGTCGGCCTCCACCAGGAGCATTGCTCGGCCGTGGGCACACGGGACGGACGGTGGGGAGTAGAGTCTCCAACCATGGCGAGGGTCAGGCGGGACTCGGTTCTGAAGCGGGTGGGGTTGATCCTCGCCCTCCTTTGCCCGCTCGCCTGGCTCTACACCGGATGGCATCTGGCGGTCGAGTCGCACCACGATCACGAGGTCGAGGCTCACCGCCACGACCGCAGCCACGAGGACGATCACCACTCGGGTCGCGATCACGCCCACCAAGGTCACGACGACGACGACCGTCGCCCCGAAACGGACCACCACCCCGACGAGGCGCCCCGCGAAGATCAGGGGCATCACCACGACGACCACCTGATCCCGGACTCGCTGCGACCCGAGCAGGGGCAGCCGTTCGCGATCGACCTCACCGCGTCGGACGTAGTCCTCGTCGACTGGCACCCGGACGCCGCAGCTCCAGCGGCCGCTCCGTTCGACGACATCCCATCCGCGACCGACCCGCCGCTCGGATCGCTCCGGCCTCGCGCTCCTCCCGTCGGCTGATCGCCCGTCCGCCTCGGACGCGGAGCGGCGCCGTCGCTTCGCCCGCGGACGGATCCCACGATCCGCCACCACGGGAGATCCCATGTCTGCCCTTCTGTACCCGCGCCGCCAGGGCCTGGCCGCGCTCCTTGCCGTCATCGTTCCTCTCACAGGTTGCCCCGCTTCCGACCACGGCCACTCTCATGGCCACGAGGAGGAGGAGCCGCGCACGGACGCCACGACCGTGCATAGCGGCCGCCATCAACTCTTCATCGAGCACCGGTTGCTCGTGGCCGGCACCGGCACGAAGTTCGTTACGCACGTCACCGACGACGTCACCGGTGAGCCGCGGCGCGAGGGGTCGATCACCTACGTCCTGCGCCTTGGCGACGGCGCGCCGACCGAGGTCACGGCCGAGAACCCGGACCGCGCTGGCATCTACGAGGTCATGCTCACGTTCCCGTCGACGGGCACCTGGCGCGTCAGCGTGAAGATCCCCTGGGCCGACGGCACTAACGAGGTCCCGCTCCCCGACCGGACGGTCTTCGCCACGGCCGAGGATGCGGCCAGGTCGCCCGAGGGCGAGGAGGTGAGTGGAATCTCCTTCCTCAAGGAGCAGGGCTGGAAGGTGCCGGTGATCGTCGAGCGCGCGAAGCGTCGTCCGCTCGTCGAACGCGTGCGTCTGCCCGGCGCGGTCGAGGCGCTGCCGTCCCGGCAGGCCTTCGTGACCCCGCCCGTGGCGGGCACGCTTCAGCCCCCGCTCGACGGCGCGATCCCGAAGCCGGGTGATCACGTCGACGCGGGTCAGGTCGTGGCGCTGCTGGTGCCGCCGTTGGCAGGGCCGGACTTGCTGGCCTTCCTCTCGGGCCGGCAACAGCTCGAGGCGCTGCGCGTCCAGCTCGCAACGCAGGAGGCCGAGGCCCGCGCTCGCGCAGAGCGTGGCACGGCGGTGCTGGAGCAGGCGCGGCGCGCCCACGCGCGCGTACGCGACCTGGCCGCGGAGAACGCGCGGTCGGCCCGAGAGCTCGAGGAGGCGGAGTCGGCCGAGCGCGTCGCCGCCGCGGAACAGGCGGCCGCGACGCGGCTGGCCGAGCTGCTGGCAGAGACCCGCGCGAACCTCGCGGGAGCCGGCGGCGACGCCGACCTCTCGAAGGGGCTGCCAGCGGTGCTGCTGCGCGCGCCAATCACAGGCTTCGTGTCGAGCGTCAATGCCTCGCGTGGCGAGCACGTGACGCCTGAGCGCGCGCTGCTCAGGATCGTCGACACCTCGGTCGTCGTGGTCGAGGCGCGCTTGCCCGAGGCGTCGGTCCGGCGCCTCGGCAAGGGCCGCAGCGCGTTCGCAGAGGCGCTCGACGCACAGGGCGAGCTGGCGCCGCTCACGGGAGAGGGCGTCGGCCGCTTCCTCTACGTCGGCCACGAGGTCGACGAGAGCACGCGCACCGTGCCGCTCGTGTGGGAGGTCCAGAACTTGAAGGGCACGCTCCGGCCGGGCCAGACGCTCGACATCCACGTCGAGACGAGCCGGACGGAGTCGGCGGTGGTGGTCCCGTCGTCGGCCTTGGTTGCCGAGGACGCCCGCTGGGTCGTGTTCGTCGAGGCGGCCGGCGAAACCTATCAGCGCCGCGACGTGACGCTCGGGATCCGCAGCGGCGACTGGGTCGAGGTCCGCTCGGGCGTGGCAGAGGGCGAATGGGTGGTGACCCACGGCGGACTCGCGATCCGCCTCGCCTCCGTGTCGAGCGTCATCCCCGCGCACGGGCACGCGCACTAGCCATGATCGACGCGCTGATCCGCTTCGCGCTCCGCCAGCGCGCGGCGGTGCTCCTGCTCGCCGGCTTGCTCACGGCCGTCGGGGCCTACGTGGCCCGCGGCATGCCCGTGGACGTCTTCCCCGACCTGACCGCGCCCACGGTCACCGTGATCACCGAGGCGCATGGCATGGCCCCGACCGAGGTCGAGGCCCAGGTCACGTTCCCCGTCGAGAGCGCGCTGAACGGCGCGGCCGGCGTGCGGCGAGTCCGTTCCGCGACCGCAGTCGGCATCTCCGTCGTGTGGGTCGAGTTCGACTGGGGCGTCGACATCACGGTCGCGCGCCAGATCGTGAACGAGAAGCTGGCCCTCGCGGCCGCGACCTTGCCTCCCGAGGTGCGACCGACGCTCGCGCCCACCTCGTCGATCATGGGCGAGATCCTGTTCCTGGCGATCACGTCGGACCGCCACGGCCCCGCGGAGCTCCGGAGCACCGCGGAGACCGTGATCCGCCGGCGTCTCCTCGCGGTCCCAGGCGTTTCGCAGGTCACGCCGATCGGCGGCGAGGTCAAGGAGTATCACGTCACGCTCGCGCCCGCGCGCCTGCAGGCGCTGCGCGTCTCGCTCGGCGACGTCGCCGACGCCCTCCGCGAGTCGAACGAGAACGTCTCCGCCGGCTTCCTCTCCGAGGGCGGATCGGAGCTGCTGATCACGGGCATCGGCCGCTTCCAGTCGGTCGAGGACATCGCCGCAACGGTCGTGACGACTCGCGACGGGATCCCAGTGCGCGTGGGTGACGTGGCCTACGTTGGAACCGGGGCCGCCCCCAAGCGCGGCGAGGGCTCAGCGAACGCCGAGAAGGCCGTGATCCTCGGCGTCCAGAAGCAGCCCGGCGCCAACACGCTGCTGCTCACGAACGCGCTCGACGAGGTCCTCGACGATGTCGCGGCACGCCTGCCGCAGGGCATGAGGATCGACCGGGAGGTGTTCCGGCAGGCGAACTTCATCGCCACGGCCGTCCACAACGTCGAGATCGCCCTGCGCGACGGCGCGATCCTCGTCGTGCTCGTCGTGCTGCTGTTCCTCGGGAACGTCCGCGCCACGCTCGTGACGCTGACCGCGATCCCGCTCTCGCTGGTGGCCGCGATCCTCGTGCTGAGCGCGCTCGGGGCCACGATCAACACGATGACCCTCGGCGGCATGGCGATCGCGGTCGGGGCGCTGGTCGACGACGCGATCATCGACGTCGAGAACGTCTTCCGACGACTCCGAGAGAACGGCGCGCGCCCGTCCGGCGAGCGCCGCTCGGCCTTCGACATCGTGCTCTCGGCGAGCGTCGAGATCCGCGGGTCGATCGTCTTCGCCACGCTGATCATCGTCTTGGTCTTCCTGCCCGTGTTCTTCCTCCCGGGCGTCGAGGGCCGGCTCCTCCGGCCGCTCGGCACGGCCTACGTCGTGTCGCTCGGGGCGTCACTGCTGGTCGCGATCACGGTCACGCCGCCCCTGTGCCTCCTGCTCCTGCCCCGGAGCAAGGCCGTCCAGGACGGCCGCGAGCCGCGCGTCGTGACCTGGACGCACAAGGCCTACGAGCCCGTGCTCAGGCGCGTGATCGACCGGCCGATGCTCGTGGCAGTCCCGGCTCTGCTGGCGTTCGTCGTGGCCGTGATCGGCGTCTCGCGGCAAGGCCGGGCCTTCCTGCCCGAGTTCAACGAGGGCGCGCTCACGATCAGCGCCGTCACGCTCCCGGGCACGTCACTCCGCGAGTCGGACGCACTCGGCCGCATCGTAGAGCGCGTGCTCCTCTCGCAGCCCGAGGTGACGTCGGTCGCGCGGCGCACCGGCCGCGCGGAGCTCGACGAGCACGCGCAGGGCGTCGAGGCCGCCGAGCTCGACGTGTCGTTCACGCTGAAGGAGCGCACGAAGGAGGAGTTCCTCGACGCGCTCCGCACGGGCTTCTCGACCGTGCCCGGCATGAACGTCACGATCGGCCAGCCGATCTCGCACCGCGTCGACCACATGCTCTCGGGCACGCGCGCGAACGTCGCCGTGAAGATTTTCGGCGACGACCTGTACCGCTTGCGCGACCTCGCCGAGCAGGCGCGCGCCGCGATGGCTGGCGTGGGCGGCGTGGTCGACCTGTCGGTCGAGCAACAGGCCGACGTCCCGACGTTGCTCGTCCGCATGGACCGGCCCGCAATGGCCCGGCGTGGCCTGCGCGTCGAAGACGTGGGCCACGCGCTGGAGGCCTCGCTCCAGGGGCTGCCGGTGACGCGCGTGCTCGAAGGACGAGCCAGCTACGACGTCGTCGTGCGCGTCGGCGCGCTGGACGGCTCTGCATGGCGTAGCGACACGCTCGGCGACCTGTCGCTCGACGCGTCCGACGGCGCGAAGGTCCCGCTACGCTCGGTGGCGCTGCTCGCCCCGAGCACCGGGCCGAACCTCGTCAGCCGCGAGAACGTCGAGCGCAAGATCGTCGTCATGTGCAACGTCAGCGGCCGCGACGTGGCCTCGGTCGTGAACGACGTGCGGAAGCTCGTCGACCCGATCATCGGCGGCGCGAAGGGCTACCGCGTCGAGTACGGCGGTCAGTTCGAGGCCGCCGAGGCCGCGAACCGCATGCTCACGCTCCTCAGTCTCGGCGTGGTCCTCGGGATCGGCCTGATCCTGCACCTGGCCTTCGGCTCGGTGCGCGACGCGCTGCTCGTCATGCTGAACCTGCCGTTGGCGTTGATCGGCGGTGTGCTCGCCGTGGCGCTGACGGGCGGCGTGCTCTCGGTCGCCTCGCTGATCGGGTTCATCACCGTGTTCGGGATCGCCGCGCGCAACGGGATCATGCTCGTGACGCACGTGCGCCATCTGCAGCTCGAGGAGGGCGTGACCTCGCTGCGCGAGGCCGTCCTCCGCGGGTCGACCGAGCGCGTGGCGCCCATCCTCATGACCGCGCTCGCCGCGGGTCTCGCCCTGATCCCGCTGGCGCTCGCCAGTGACGAGCCGGGCAACGAGATCCAGAGCCCCATGGCGGTCGTGATCCTGGGCGGGCTCATCAGCTCGACCTTGCTCAACATGATCGTGGTGCCTGCGGTCTACCTGCGCTTCGGTAGCCCGGCAGTCCGCGACGACGCGCCCGAGCCGGACGAGTCGCCGGAAACGCCAGCTGCGCATCCGAGTGAACCGACATCCGAGCCCACGACCGAGCCGACCGGAGGTGCCGCGTGAAGATGAACAGTCAAGTCCTCACCCTCCTCGTCGCGGCCTCGCTGGCCGCCTGCGCTCCCGAGCCGCGGCCCGCGGACGAGTCGACGTCGACGCCGACGCCGGCCCGGCCGACTCCAACGCCGCCGTCCTCGGGAGCACCCGGAAGCTCCGTGGCCGAGCTCGAGAGCATGACGCTCACGCAGGCCCTCGCGTTCCTCGATGCGCACCATCCAGAGCTCGACGGGTTCCGCCGGCAGGTCGAGGCCGCGTCCGAACGTGCCGAGGCGGCGGGTGCGCTCCCAGCGCCGGTGGCGATCGTGCGCGCCGAGAACGTGCCGCTCCATCGCGGGCGCTCGCTGGACCAGGGCAACTACATCGCGGGGCTCGCCTTCTCCCTCCCCCTCCAGGGGCGCCTCGGCGCCGCGCGGAGCGTCGAGGAGCGGGAGGGCGAGCTCGTGTCGCGCACGCTGGAGCAGCGACGGCACGAGCTCCTGCGCGGCGCGCGCGACGCGTTCGTGATGGCCATGGCCGCGACACGCGCCGCCGCACTCAACGAGGACGCGGCCCTCGCCGTCGAGACCACGGCCGCGCTCCTCGAACGACGTGTCGCCCGCGGCGACCTGACGCCAGACGAGGCGACCTGGGCCGCGATCGAGGCCGCGCGCTCTCGCCTGGACGCCGAGCACAGCCGCTCGCAGGCGCGCCGCGCGCTCGCGCGGCTCGCCCAGGCGCTCGGCTCGGACCGCCCGATCGCCTCGGTCGCGGGCGACCTCGACGAGACCGCCGGCGCGCCCGAGCTTGCCGCGCTCCTCCGCCGCGTCGAGGACGCGCCCGCCGTGCGCCACGCCGACGCCACCGTCACGCTGCGTGAGGCGGCCCTCGAACTGGCGCGCGCCGAGCGCATCCCCGACGTGCGGCTCGAGCTGGCCTACCGCCGGCTCGAGCAGACCGACCAGCACGCGGTCGACGCCGGGATCGAGGTGCCGCTGCCGTTCCTCGGCGGCACGAGCGCCCGCGCGCGCGCGGCGCTGTTCGACCTGGAGGCCGCGCGCGCTCGCGCGACCGCCGCGCGGCTCGAAGCCACGCGCGACGTTCAGGACGCCTACGAGCGGCTCGCCACGGCCGTCCGCATCGCGGAGAGCCTGCGGGAGCTGCTACCCCGCGTCGAGCAGGCCCTGGCCGCGGTCTCGGCGCGGCTGAACCGCGGCGACATCAGCGCGCTCGAGGCGCTCCCGGCGCGGCGGCTCGCCGTCTCCATGCGCCTTGAGCACGTCGCGGCGCTGGGCGAAGCCTTGCGAGCCTGGGCCGATCTCGACGCGGCGCTGGGTCGAGGGCTCGACCGGATGCCGTAAGGCCGTGGGCTCCGCCCGCCGGACGCGAGGTCACCGCCACCAGCCGTGGTGACGATCGCGGCGGGAGTGGTGATCGTGGCGCTCGTTCGAGCGCCCATGGTCCCGATGGTCGTCGCGATGGAAGCGCGGGGCCTGGTGATGCCGATCCGGGGTCTGCCACCGGCGGTCCTGGTGCCCGCGGTCGTGGCGATCGGGCTGGGGGCGCTGAGGCGCGCGGTGATCGCGGTGCTGGGTCTGCGGCCCATGGAACCGGTCCTGAGCCTGGGCGCTGGTCACGCCCGCGCCGAACAGCAGCGCGAACACTGCGCCGAGGCCGAAGAGTCGGGGGCGAGTCATTGGCTTCTCCTCTGCGACCGGTCGCTCTCGAGCGAGGTCACGCACTCTTGGACGAAGGGGCGGACCTGATCTTCAAGGGCCCTTCGTGGCCGTGCGGCCGGAGGCCGCCTTGCAGGCTGCGCCGCGGGGCATGGTCGTCCCATCCAACATCACCGAGCGTCAGATCTGAGCGGACTGATCGTCGTCCCCTTCGTCCTCATCGAGGTCGCCGAAGTAGTCGCGGACGGTCGCGCTGAGCTCGGGCCACGCGCGGCAGATGAGCCCGACGACGACGGTCCACACCGTGCACCGGATCCACCTGCGCTTCGCGACCGCCGTCTGGATCCCGAAGATCTTCATCCCGCCAGGCACCGTGCCCGGGACCATCCCCCACATGGGGCAGCCGCTCATGCCCTGGAGCGGCGGGATCGGCGCTGAGGAGCCGTCCGGATGCCTGCCCTCCTCGTCGAGATGCAGGAGGAAGTCGGCTCCCCGGATGAACGGCCGCTCCCACGCGATGTCGACCTCCTCGGGCGGCGTCCCTTCGTAGGACACGCAGCGGTACACGAGCGGAGCGAGGTCGGCGCGCTCGCGATTGATGTCCTGGCTGGCGACGGGGAAGCCGCAGAGGATGAACTCGTTCCTGTAGAAGAAGGGCTCGCGGAAGTCGGCGACGTCGCGCAGCCCGAGGATGACCTGCCGCTTCGGCAGCTGGGCGACCGACTCCTCGCTGAGGCGGAGGACGGCGACGTCCGGCTCCGTGACCGAGGCGCGGGTGTAGACCGGGCGGAAGCAATGGCCGCCCTCACCGATGAGCACGAGGCACTCGTCCACCGAGTGTCCGAGTCCAGCCACGACGTGCGCCGCCGTGACGAGCAGGTGCACCCCATCGATCTTGAAGATCGTGCCCGTGCCCAGCTCCAACGGTGTGTCGCCGGCGAAACGGAACAGCGGCACCGAGCAGGGGACGACGTGACGCAGAATCACGCGCTGTTCCAGCGGGTCGCTGAAGTTGAATGGTGGGATCGCGGGCGGCGTGACGCCTGGAGGGCAGGGCTTCAAGTAGTCGCGCATGCTCCAGCTCCGAAGAGATGGAGCATGGCAGGCCGGTCCGACATGGCCGGTCAGACGGCGCGTGTCGATCGTCAGCGGTGGACGTGGTACTCGCGGATGTTCGCCTTCGCGAACGAGTCGATCGCCGCAGCATCGAGCTGACCGAGATCACGCTCGTACTCCGCGTGAGAGCCACCCGCATGGGCCTCGAGGACGAGGAAGTGCGACGCTCCCCCGTCCGGAAGGTCGCGGCGGACGAGTCGCGTCGTCTGGCGGCCGCGACCACGCCCTTGCTCATCGCCGCGCTCCTCGACAAACTTCCGCAGAGCCTCACGCGCGCTCACGACGCTCGCGACACCGACCGGCGCAGAGCCGAGCTCGCGCTCGACGGTCGCTAGAAACTCCTCCTGGAATCGCCTATCGCGAACCTGGGCGAAGGCGAAGAGCAGGAGCGTGATGATCACGCCGATCCCGACGCAGACCGCACCGACGGTCATGAACTGCTCCTTGAACCTGGAGCGGGGCTGTCGGTTGCGGGGTCCCACTCGATCAGGACGAGAGGGTGAGTGCGCGGTCGCGTCGCATTTGCGTCCTCCGAACGAAGACGGCGATGTTTGAACCGGGGTCGATGTGAAGTCAAGGCAGGCCCAACCCAATTCTGGGAATGCGGTTCGAGGCCTCGACCGACCTGGCACAGAGGCGCAACGCTTCCGTCAGGCAGCAGGCGTAACCGCAGCTCTCACAGGGCAGTGCGCGGGATGGTCTGCTCGGTGCTGTGAAGGGCCCCCAGCGGAGCTAGCACCATGATCCACATCTTCATCGGCGCGGGCATCGGAGCGTTCCTTGGCGCGGCGAGCGTCATCATCCTCGCCAAGGCCACCGGCAAGCCGATCAACTGGAAGAGCGTGGCGGCGAACGCGCTGGGCGGCGCGGTCGGCGGCGCGATCACCGCAGCCACCCTCGGTGCCGGCAGCGTCGCGAGCGTGGGTGTGGCGCGGACCGTCGGCGGCTTCGCGGCGGGCGGCTTCGGCGGCGGCGTGGCGCTCAAGACCAGCGACAACGCGATGGAGGGACGTCCCCTCACCGAGGACGTCCTCGAGACGGCCGTCGACTGCACGATCACGAGCGTGGTGGCTGGCGGTGCGGGTAAGGCCCTCACGCCCCTGGCGCGCGCGGGTGGTGCGCGGATCGCCGCCACGAGCTGGGGCCGCGTCTTCAACAAGGTCACGGGCAAGTTCGACGAGGGCGTGATGCTGCTCGCCGACAACGTCGACAACGTGAAGGACGCGACCGAGCTCGCCGAGGCCAAGGAGGAGGAGGGCGAGGAGCGCGCAGCGTCCCCTGCGCCCACTCTGCAGGTCGAGCAGCGTGCTCCTCAGCGCGGCATGGTCGACCTTCTTCCAGGGACGAAGTAGCCGCGGCCACGGCACCTGTGTCGGGGTCGAATCCTTGCCCCTAGCCAACGCAATCGACAACGGATAGAACACGGCCCATGTCCTGGCGGAAGATCGTCGCGATGGTCCTTGCGCTGCTCGTCCTCGTGACGAGCTCGCGGGCGGCGACGGTCTGCGTGGAGTCGGACGGGAACGCCCGGCTCGAGTTCGTCGGCGCAGGTTGCTGCACCGAGCCGACGACGCCCTCCACGTCCGACTCGACGATCGGTGCAAGCCAGTGCGCTGGCTGCGACGACGCGCCCTTCGGCGTGACTGGTCGCCTGACCTCGCGCGACACGGCCTCGGCTGACCTCGCCGCGAAGCTGTTCACCTTCACCTCCGTTCCGACGACGCTACTCGTCGCGGAGGTCGTGTCTCCCTCACTCGCCTCGGCCGTCGTGCCCGCGATCTGCGGCCCGACGCCGCCTCGCGACTCTCGCCCCGCTCGCCTCCACTGCTAGCAAGCCCTCCGGGCCGACGCGTCGTCGTCTGCCCGGCGCCGGTGTCCACGGATCGCGGAACTCGTCCGCGGTCCAGGTCCCGCCCGGAGGGCTCTCATGCGGTCGTACGTCTTCATCCGTCATCGCCCCTTCATCGCCACGCTCCTCGCTTGCGGGCTCGCGTCCGGATGCTCCAGCGCGCCGGACGACGTCCTCGACGCGTCGGAGACGTTGCGCGCGCTCGAGAGCATCCAGCTCCAGCCAGCGCCAGCCGAGCTCGCGCGCGTCAGCACGACGAGCATCACGTTTGCGCCCGAGGACGGGCTCAACGTGCTCGAGGCGTCGGCGCTCGCGATCCACCTGCATCCGCGCCTGCGGGCGGTGCGGGCCGAGATCGGCGTGGCGCAAGCCGAGCTCGTCGTCGCGGGCCTCCTGCCCGATCCGACGATCGGCTGGGAGTCGGGCAACGTCGTCGCCGACTTCATCACCGACAGGAAGTCGTCGGCGAACAGCTACATCGCCGGCCTCACGCTCTCGTGGGACGTCCCGCGCCCCGGCGAGATCGGCGCCCGCGAGGCCGCGGCGCAGGGACGGATCGACGAGGCCCGCGCCCTCCTGCTGCAGGCGGAGTGGGAGCTCGTGCGAGACGTCCGGCTCGCGTGCGTCCGGCTCGCCTCGGCCGAGGCAGGACTCGCCCTCAACGCGGACCAGGCGCGCATCGCGGAGCGAACGCTCTCCTTCTTCGGGCAGGCCCGTCAGCTCGGTGAGGCGACGGCGATCCAGGCCCGGATCGCCACGGTCGCCGCGGCGCGCATCCAGGCCGACCAGGCCCGGCTCGAGCTCGAGGCCACCGACGCCCGACTCGCGCTCCTCGCGCTCCTCGGCCTTCCGCCGCGCACGCCGCTCGTCCTTCAGGATGGCTTGGCGCTCCTCGATCCTGCGCCGATCCCTGGCGACGCCGACGCGCTCGTCGTGGAGGCCCTCGGCAAGCGCCCCGACCTCGCGGCGCTCGCTGCACAGCACACGCAGGCCGAGGCGCGGCTCCGGCTCGAGGAGGCCGGTCGATGGCCGCAGCTCTCGATCGGCAGCGGCATCGGGATCGAGCTCCCATTCTTCAGCCGCTTCAACGGGCCCGCGGTCGAGGCCGCGCTCCGCGGACGGACGGTCGCGCGCCTGCGCTACGAGTCGGCCGTCCACGAGCTCCGCCGCGATGTGCACGCCGCCCACGCCCAGTCGCGCCTCTCCACGGCGCTCGTCCGGCGGCTCGAAGAGACGCTCATTCCGGCGGTCGAGGACTCCCTGCAGCTCACGCGGCGCGCCGTCGAGGCGGGGGAGTTCACCGCGTTCGAGGTTCTGACCGCACAGACCCAGGCCCTGGAGGCGCAGACCGAGCTCCTTGGCGCGCGCACCCGCAGGGCCGAGGCCCAGGTCGCGCTCGAGGCGGCGACCGGCCGCCTCACCCCCACCCCACAGCCCTTGCCCCGTGACGACGGGGAGGAGTCGCCATGATCACGCACCAGGTCCGCCTGCCGCTCAGCGCCCTCCTCGTGCTCCTGCTCGCGGGTTGTCCGGGCAAGAAGCCGGAGGGTGACGGCCACGACCACGCCCAGGGCGAGGAGGGTCACGGTCACGAAGAGGAAGGAGGCGGCCACGAGCACGGAGAGCACGGCGAGAGCAGCGACACGGTCGAGCTGACCAAGGCGCAGCTCGAGTCGTCCGGCGTGAAGACGGAGACCGCGGCCGTCGGGTCGGTGGCCACGACGCTCGCGGTGACCGCGGTGATCGCCGCCGACCTCGACGCGCAGGTCCACGCGACGGCGAAGGTGCCGGGCGTCGTGCGCTCGGTGAAGAAGCAGCTCGGCGACAAGGTCGCCGTCGGCGACGTCCTCTGCGAGATCGAGAGCGTGGAGCTCGGGCAGGCCGCGGCCGAATGGGTGAAGGCCCGCACGCTGCTCGAGTCCCAGCGGACGCTCCTGACGCAGGAGGAGGCGCTCCTCGGCCGGCGCGTCGAGCTCGCGCAGACCGTGCTCGACCGCGAGGAGCGGCTCAAGTCTCAGGAGATCGGGACGGTCCGCGCGTTCTATGAGGCCGAGCAGAAGCTGGCCGAGGCCCAGCTCGAGCGTGATCGGCGCCTGCTCGAGGTGCGCGCCGCGCTCCGGCAGCTCGAGGTCGAGCAGTCTGCAGCCCGCTCGCGCCTCTCGGCCATGGGCATGGCCAAGGACGAGCTCGACCGTCTCGCGTCGGACGACCCGGCGGTGAGCCAGGACATCGGCAAGATCTCCGTCCGCGCCGCAGGCAAGGGCATCGTCGCCGCGCGTCACATCACGCTGGGGGAGTACGTCGGTCCGTCCGACGTCCTGTTCGAGCTTCAGGACCTCTCCCGCGTGTGGGTCGAGGCGCGCGTCTTCGAGAAGGACCTGCGCCTCGTGCGCACGGGACAGAAGGCCTGCGTGCGGCTCGAGGCGCTCCCCGGCGGGTGCTTCGACGCTCACGTGACGTTGATCGGCGCGACGCTCGACCGCGAGAGCCGCGCCGCCGTCGTGCGCATCGAGCTGGAGAACGCGAAGAGCGACGTCTGGCCGGAGGCCTTCCCGATCCGCCCCGGCATGTTCGGGACGGTGGAGGTGATCCTCGACGAGCGCATGGCGCCCGTGGTCCTGCCGGAGGCGGCGGTCGTCCACGAGGGCGCCGAGACGTTCGTCTTCGTGCGCGCGTCGGAGGACGCCGACGGGGTGACCTTCAAGCGCCACGAGGTCGTGATCCGCGACGCCGGCGCGGGCCGGGTCGAGGTCGTCTCCGGGATCGCTGCCGGCGAGGTCGTCGCGGTGTCCGGCCTGTTCACGCTCAAGTCGGTGGCTCGCCAGGGCGAGCTCGGCGGCGGCCACTCTCACTAGCGGAGGCGCTCATGATCTCGGGCATCGTCGACGCGTCTCTGAACAACCGCCTGCTGGTCCTCATCGGGTGGCTCCTCGTCGCCGTGGTGGGCTTCGGCTCGCTGCAGTCGCTGCCGATCGACGCCGTGCCGGACGTGACGAACGTCCAGGTCCAGGTGCTCACGAACAGCCCCGGCCTCGCGCCCGAGGAGGTCGAGCGGTTCATCACCTTCCCCGTCGAGCTCTCCATGTCGGGCCTGCCGGCCCTCGAGGAGGTCCGCTCGGTCTCCAAGTTCGGCCTGTCGGCCGTGACCGTCGTCTTCGAGGAAGGGACGGACATCTACTGGGCGCGGCAGCTCATCGCCGAACGCCTGGTCGCCGCGAAGGAGGAGATCCCGGAGGGCTACGGAGAGCCCGAGATGGGGCCGATCTCGTCCGGCCTCGGCGAGGTCTACCAGTTCGAGGTGCGCGGCGAGGGCAAGACGCCCATGGAGCTGCGCACGATGCTCGAGTGGCAGATCACGCCGCGGCTCCGCAGCGTGCCGGGCGTCGTCGAGGTCAACGCGTTCGGTGGCGAGCTCAAGTCGTACCAGGTGACGATCGACCCGAACCGCCTGGTCTCGTTCGGCATCCCGCTCTCACGCGTGTTCGAGGCCATCGAGCGCAACAACCGGAGCGTCGGCGGCGGCTACATCGAGCACGAAGGCGAGCAGTACCTCGTCCGCGGCGAGTGCCTGGTCGAGAGCCTGCCGGACCTGGCCCGGGTGGTCGTGGGCAAGGACGACGAGGGCACGCCCATCACGATCGAGCGGCTCGGCAAGGTCGAGCTCGCCCCCGTCATCCGGCAGGGCGCGGTGACCCGCGACGGCGACCGCGAGGCCGTCGTGGGCATCGTCATGATGCTCATGGGCGCGAACTCGCGCACCGTCTCGCGCGACGTCCACGCCAAGGTCGAGGAGATCCAGCGCACGCTCCCCGAGGGCGTGAAGATCGACACGTTCTACGACCGCACCGAGCTGGTGGACCGCACGATCCACACCGTCGGCAAGAACCTGCTGGAGGGCGGCGCGCTCGTCGTCCTCGTGCTCCTGCTCCTCCTCGGCAACATCCGCGGCGGGCTCATCGTCGCGGCTGCGATCCCGCTCTCCATGCTCATCGCCGCCACGGCCATGCGGCTGGCCGGCCTGTCGGGCAACCTCATGTCCCTCGGCGCCATCGACTTCGGCCTGATCGTCGACGGCTCGGTCGTCATGATCGAGAACGTCGTGCGCTACCTCGCGCACCACAAGGACGATCGTCGACCGCACATGGAGAAGGTCCGCGCGGCCTGCCACGAGGTCGCGCGCCCCGTCGTCTTCGCCGTCGGCATCATCGCGATCGTCTACCTGCCGATCCTCGCCCTGCGCGGGATCGAAGGGAAGATGTTCAAGCCCATGGCGCTGACCGTCGTGTTCGCGCTCGCGGGCTCGCTCGTGTGCGCGCTGACGCTCATGCCCGTGCTGGCCTCGTTCGCGCTCAAGCGCGTCGCGGAGCATGAGCCGCTCCTGTTCCGCCTGGCGAAGCGCGCGTACGTCCCGTTCCTCGAGCGGACGCTTCGCCACCCCCGACTGACCCCGCTCATCGCCGTCCTCGCGTTCATCGCCAGCCTGTGCCTGGCGCCGTTCCTGGGCGCCGAGTTCATACCGCGGCTCGACGAGGGCGCGATCGCGCTCCAGATCTGGCGCATCCCGAGCATCTCGCTCGAGAAGAGCAACCAGCTCAGCCTCGACGCCGAGAAGGTCATCAAGTCGTTCCCCGAGGTGAAGACGGTCGTCTCGCGCACCGGTCGACCCGAGATCGCGACCGACCCCATGGGCGTCGAGATCAGCGACACGTACCTCATCCTCGAGCCACCCGACACCTGGCGGTTCCACGACAAGAACGCGCTCGTCAAGGAGATCGACACGGCGCTCAAGGCCCGGCTGCCCGGCGTGATGTTCAGCTACAGCCAGCCGATCGAGCTGCGCGTCTCCGAGCTCATCAGCGGTGTCCGGTCGGACGTCGGGATCAAGGTCTACGGCGACGACATCAACGGCATGAAGAAGGTGGCCGACCAGGTGGCCGCCGTCGTCGGCCGCGTGCCCGGCGTGGTCGAGGCCAAGGCCGAACAGACGACGGGCCTGCCCTACCTGCGCGTGCGCCTCCGGCGCGAGGCGCTGGCGCGGCTGGGGATCGACGCCCAGGACGTCCTCGACGTCGTCGAGACGATCGGCGGCAAGCCCGTGAGCACCGTGGTCGAGGGTCAGCAACGCTTCGCCCTCCAGGCCCGCTTCGATCCAGCGACCCGGGCGACGCTGCAGGCGCTGGCCAACCTTCCCGTGGCCACTCCCGGCGGTGGCATGGTCCCCCTGGGTCAACTCGCGGAGCTGGACGTCGAGAACGGACCCGCCCAGATCAGCCGCGAGCGGGTCAGCCGGCGCATCACGATCGAGCTCAACGTCCGGGGCCGCGATCTGGCCTCGACGGTCGCCGAGGCGCAGGCGGCCGTGCTGCGCGACGTGAAGCTCCCACCCGGCTGGTCGGTCGAGTGGGGCGGGCAGTTCCAGAACCTGCAGTCGGCCTCGGCGCGCCTGCGCATCCTCGTCCCGCTGGCGCTGCTCCTCATCTTCGTCCTGCTCTACACGACCTTCAACTCCATGAAGCTCGCCGCGCTCATCTTCCTCAACGTCCCGCTCGCCGTGACGGGCGGGATCTTCGCGCTCGCGCTCCGCGGCTACCCCTTCTCGATCTCGGCGGGCGTCGGGTTCATCGCCCTGTTCGGCGTCGCCGTCCTCAACGGAGTCGTGCTCCTCAGCTATGTCGTCCAGCGCTGGGCTGACGGCCTGCGGGGCGAGGAGGCTGCGCGGGAGGCGGCGCTGGCTCGCTTGCGCCCCGTCCTCATGACGGCGCTCGTCGCATCGCTGGGCTTCGTCCCGATGGCGCTCGCGACCTCGGCGGGCGCCGAGGTCCAGCGGCCGCTCGCCACGGTCGTGATCGGCGGCCTGTTCACATCGACGCTGCTGACGCTCCTCGTCCTGCCGTCGCTCGCCTCCGGCATGTCGCCGGACGGGTTGCCTTCGTCGGCGGTTCCCGCCCCAACTCACGAGCCGACGTCCCCGCCGGGAGAACCGAGCCACTCGGTCTCCCCGGCGTCCCCACCGGATTCCGCGGCTCCGTCGAGCCACCAAGACCCGCCCGCGGGGGAGTCATCCGCGGCCAAGGAGGATCTGTGAAGCGTTTCGCCCCTCTCGTCGCACTCCTGCTGCTCGCTGGCCTCGTCGGGTGCCCTGGTAGCTCGGGCACGTCCAGCGCGCCTGCTCCTGCCGACACGCACAAGGAGGGCGATGGCCACGACCACGGCAAGGCGGAGCCTGGCCACAAGGACGGCGACGGCCACGACCATGGCAAGGCGGAGCCTGGCCACAAGGACGGCGACGGCCATGACCACGGTGCGAAGCACTAGTTGATGCGATGAGGTCGTGCCGTCGGCGGCCGCGCCGCCGACGCGCGTCACCTCAGCGCCGCGCCGCTCGCTTCGTCCCGATGACGTTCGTGGGCTGAACACCCACACGAGCTGCCCTGCCGTCGCACGTCCCGGCACGCCTGCCCGAGGTGCGCGAGCTGCCCATCCATGTACGCCCGGTCGCGGAGCGGCCGCGGCACCGGTCGTTCCACGCCCCGGCGGCCCGCGACGAGCCGCGACGGGCTGGTTGCGTTCAAGCGAGCTCGCCGATCGTCCTCGTGGGACGTCGGCGACGGAGCACAACACGGAGGTCCCCCGTGAACACCTCGAACGAGAGACCGTACTCCGCGGTGCGGCTGGTCACGCTCTTCTTTCTGGTCGCGTGGGGCGCGGTGCTGTTGAACGCCGGTCGCCTGCTGACCATGGTCGACGTCGAGGGTCCGCTGGCATGGGCGTGGGCGCTGGCGACCATCGTCACGTACGCCGCGACCTACCTCCTCCCCGTCGCCCTCCCGGCGCTCGGCATCGCGCTGCTCCTCGATCGCCGCGCCCCCGAGGCGAAGGGAGCGCGCGTGGTGGTCCTGTGCGGCGCAGCGATCCTCGTCGGCGCGATCCAGGTCGTGCTCTTCGCCGACGTGCTGATCTTCAGCGGGCACGGCTTCCACCTGAACGCCTTCGTGTGGAACATCCTTCGCACCCCGGGCGGTGTCGCGTCGCTCGGAGGCGGAGCCGCGACGGAGGCCGCCGCCGCGGCGATCTCCGTCGTGCTCCTGCTGCTCCACCTGGCCTTGGCTGGGCTGGTGTGGTTCGCGGTCAGGCGTCGGCCCACGGTTCTCGCGGCCGTCACCCTTCGGCGCGCCGGGGTGGTGCTCGTCGCCCTCGTCGTCCTGGGCCTGGCCGAACGCGTCGTGTACGGAGTGGCTGACCTGCGCGGGTACGAGCCGCTGACGTCGCTGCGCGGCCTCGTGCCGTTCTACAAGCCGATGACCATGCGCGTCCTCGGACGAGCGCTCGGTCTCGAGGCCCCACGTCCACCGAGCCTGCGCGTCGGGAACCGCGAGCTGACGTATCCCCGCCGGCCCCTCGCCTTCGTCCCGACGCCGCCTCGGCACAACGTCGTGTGGCTCGTCGGGGAGTCCCTCCGCGCCGACATGATCGACCCGGAGATCATGCCCAACACCCACGCCTTCGCCCGGCGCGCCCAGTGGTTCCGCAACCACCAGAGCGGCGGCAACGGGACCCGGATGGGGATGTTCAGCATGTTCTATGGCCTGTACGGGGCCTACTGGTTCCCGTTCAAGGCAGCTCGCCGGCAGCCGCTCATCGTCGAGGAGGTGCTCGGCCGCGGCTACCGCGTCGAGGCCAGGACGAGCGCGCTGTTCAGCTACCCGGAGTTCGACGAGACGATCTGGGCCCAGTTCCCGCGCGAGCACATGCACACGCTGGAGAAGGAGGTCGCCACCGGCTGGGATCGCGACGCGGAGCACGTCAGGCGCATGCTCGAGTTCATCGACCAGGACCCCTCCAGGCCCTTCTTCACCTTCATGTTCTTCGAGTCCACGCACGCCGCGTACGGCTTCCCGCCCGAGACGGCGATCCGAGAGCCCTACGCCGAGGACATCAACTACGCCACGATGGACATGAACGCCAACGCGGAGCCCATCAAGGCGCGCTACATCAACGCCGCTCACTGGCTCGACATCGTGCTCGGGAGGCTCTTCGACCACCTGAAGGAGCGTGGCCTCCTCGACCGGACGATCGTCGTCGTGACGGGGGACCACGGCGAGGAGTTCTTCGAGCACGGCCGCTGGGGCCACAACTCGACGTTCTCGAAGGAGCAGATCTCGCCGCCCCTGATCCTGTGGCTCCCGGGCGCCGCACCCGCCGAGCGTCTCGACTTGTCGAGCCATCTCGACATCGCGCCCACCGTGCTGCGCGCGCTGGGGGCCAAGAACCCAACCGAGGACTTCTCGCTCGGCCTCGACCTGATGGGTCCCACGCGACGTCGCTTCAACGTGGTCTGCGACTGGTACGCGGTCGTCTACTCCGACGAGCACGACCGTGCGGTGTTCCAGCTCGACGGCATCGGACGGCCGGACGTCTTCCACGACGACCAACCAGTCGCCGACCCTGGTCCGTTCCTCTCGACGCATCGAGACGATGTGTTTCAGATCATGAAAGACCTGCGCGTCTTCAACGACCCACGCCGTTCGCATCCGCCTCAGCCCATGGACCGCGAGAAGAAGGCCGAGTGACCACATGACCACCCTTCGCTTCCGCATGCGCGGCATGGACTGCGCCGAGGAGACCGCCGCCCTCCGCGATGAGGTCGGCCCCGTCGTCGGCGGCGCAGACCGGCTCGCCTTCGACGTGCTCGAGGGCATCATGACGGTGCGCATCGAGCCCGGCGCGCCGGTCACGGTGGAGTCGATCCTGGCGGCGGTCCAGAAGGCCGGCCTCGGCGCGACCCAGCTCTCCGACACGGCGGCGTCCGCACCCGACGAGGCGAGCCGGAACGGGCCCACGATCGCTGCAGCCGCGAGCGTGGGCCTGACGATCGCGGGCTTCGGCGCGCACGCGGTGGTCGCCGGAGACATGGCGGCGGCCTTCGGCTCCGAGGGCATGGGGACGGCCCACGCGGTCCCCATGCTCGCCCGGGCCGTCTACCTGGTCGCGATCCTGGTCGGCGCCTCGCACGTCGTGCCCAAGGCGCTCGGCGCCCTCCGTCGCCTGCGGCCGGACATGAACCTCCTCATGACCCTCGCGGTCCTCGGCGCGATCGTCCTCGGCGAGTGGCTCGAGGCCTCGGTCGTCAGCGCCCTCTTCGCGCTCTCGCTTGCGCTCGAGGCCTGGAGCGTCGGACGAGCGCGACGCGCGATCCGCGCGCTCATGGACCTGAGCCCCCCGCAGGCGACCGTGCTCCGCGAGGGAGGAGCGGAGGAGTCCGTGGTCCCCACGGCCGTCGAGGTCGGAGACCGGGTCCTCGTTCGTCCCGCGGAGCGCATCCCCGTCGATGGCGAGGTGCTCGTCGGCACGAGCGCCGTGAACCAGGCGCCGATCACCGGCGAGAGCGTGCCCGTGCTGAAGGAGCCGGGCGCCGAGGTGTTCGCCGGCACGATCAACGGCGACGGCGTGCTCGAGGTGAAGTGCACCCGCGTCGCGAGCGACTCGACGCTCGCCAGGATCGTGCGCATGGTCGGCGAGGCCCAGTCGCGCCGGAGCCCGTCCGAGCGCTGGGTCGAGAAGTTCGCCCAGGTCTACACTCCTGTCGTCCTCGCGGCGGCGCTCCTACTCGCCGTGGGCCCGCCGCTCGTCCTGGGGGCGCCATGGTCGGATTGGGTCTACCGCGGGCTCGTGCTGCTCGTGATCGGGTGTCCGTGCGCGCTCGTGATCTCCACGCCCGTCAGCGTCGTCGCGGCGCTCGCCGCGGCCGCGAGCAACGGCGTCCTGGTCAAGGGCGGCGAGCACATCGAGACGCCGGCGAAGCTCGAGGCGATCGCCCTCGACAAGACGGGGACGATCACCGAGGGACGCCCCGAGGTCACATCGATCGAGGCCGTCACGGGCCACGACGAGCGCGAAGTCCTCGAGCTCGCCGCCGCGCTCGAGAGCCGCAGCGACCATCCTCTTGCCCAGGCGATCGTCCGGCATGCCAAGGAGCGCAACGTCGTTGTCGCCGCCGCCACCGACGTGAAGGCCATCCAGGGCAAGGGGCTCAGCGGCGCGGTCGACGGCCGGACCCACTGGCTCGGCTCGCACCGCTATCTGGAGGAGCGCAAGCAGGAGACGCCGGAGGTCCACGCGAAGCTGGAGGCGCTCTCGGCCGACGGCCACACGGTGGTCGTCGTGGGGACCGACGACCACGTGTGCGGCTTCGTGGCCATGGCCGACCGTGTCCGCCCCGAGTCCGTCGCGGCCCTCAAGGCGTTGCGCGAGGCCGGCATCAAGCACCTGGTGCTCCTCACGGGCGACAACGCCGGGACGGCCCGCGCCGTCGCCAAGGTCGCGACGCTCGACGAGGTCCACGCCGAGCTCATGCCGGCCGACAAGGTGACCGCGATCGAGGGCCTCGTCGCGAAGTACGGCTTCGTGGCCATGGTGGGGGACGGGGTCAACGACGCCCCGGCGCTGGCCCGCGCCTCGCTCGGCATCGCGATGGGTGCGGCCGGCAGCGATGCCGCGATCGAGACCGCCGACGTGGCGCTCATGTCCGACGACCTCTCGAAGCTGCCCTGGCTGATCCACCACTCGCGTCGGACCGTCCGCACCATCCGCCAGAACGTCGTGTTTGCTCTGGGGGTCAAGGGCCTGTTCGTCGCCCTCACCCTCGCCGGCGTCGCGACCCTGTGGCTCGCGATCGCCGCCGACATGGGCGCGTCGCTGCTCGTGATCGCCAACGGCCTCCGGCTCCTGCGTCGTGCGCATCCTGGTTCTTGAGGACGACCCGAGGGTCGCTCGGTTCCTTCAGCGAGGCCTGGAGGCCGAGCGTCACATCGTGGACGTGCTCCGGACCCGTACGGACGCGCTCCAGCGCGTCACGAGCGGGGCCTTCGACCTCTTGATCCTGGACCTCGGGCTCTTTGGCCTCGACGCGCATGACGTCCTGCAGGATCTGCGCCGCGACGGCGCCTCGGCTGGGATCATCGCGCTGGCCGGCAAGGACGCCCAGGAGGACCGAATCCGCGCCCTGGAAGTGGGCGCAGACGACTGCCTCCTGAGGCCGTTCAGCTTCGCGGAGCTCGTGGCCAGGATCCGAGCGCTCCAGCGCAGGCTCACGCACTCGTTCGAGCCGACGCTCCGGGCTGGCGACCTCGTGCTCGACCTCGTTCGACATCGAGTGACGGTGGCGGACCGACCGATCGAGCTGACGCCACGCGAGTACCAGCTTCTGAACTGCTTCGTTCGGCACCAGGGCGAGATCCTCAGTCGGCCTGTGCTGGCGGATCGCGTGTGGGGGATCGACTTCGACACCGGCACGAACGTCATCGATGTCTACGTGAACTGCCTGCGGAGGAAGCTGGCAGCCTCCCGGTGCCATTGCACGATCCAGACCGTGCGAGGCGTCGGCTACGCGTTCATGCCCGGATCCTCGCAGCCAGGGCAAGGTGTCGACCATGTTCGTCATCGCGGCCGACCTGAGAGAGATTGACCCGCGACGGAGCTGACAGGACATGACCCCCACGCTGACCTTCGCCGCGCTCCTCGTCGTTCAGACCCTGCATCTCCTCCATCACCGACTGGCGAAGCGACACATCAGCTACGTCGAGGTCGGGGCGAGCGCCGCCCTGTGCATCCCGCTCGACGCGCTCCCGGCCGCCCTGCTGTGCTCGATCCACCTGCTCTTCGCCGGCGTCCAGGTCGTCGGAAGCGTGTGGATCAAGCGGCTCTCACCGGACTGGGCCAGCGCGAACGAGCAGGCCGCGGGGGCGAGGGGTCATGAAGGACGATAGAGCGGCTTCATCCTCTTCAACCACTCGTCGAGCTCCTCGTCGGAGGGGATGTGGTCGAGCGCAGGAGGCTGCGGTTCCCGAGGCCCCTCCGGAAAGACCGTCAAGGGTCCGTCGGCGGAGACGACGATGACGAGGCAGTCTGGATCGGCACGTGAGAACCGCATCGCCGAGTTGAACCGGGCTCCTCTGGCGAGGTCCTCCGTTCCAGACGCTGCTCCGTCGAGGAGGCAGTCGAAACCTCGGACGATGCATGCCGTCGACGAGCCCTTCCCAGAGGACGTGCAGCTCCATCTCGTAAGGCTCGCCCACGGCGCCTCCTGAGTGACTTTGGTCGCTGCCGCGGCCCGAGCGGAGCGGACCCAGACGACGCCATCCTCGCCACTGGATCTGACAGACGCCAAACTTCGGGAATCACGTCAGGGGTTGTGGCGTTCCCCATGACCAGGTAGGTTCCAGCCGTGTCCCGCTTCAAGGTCATGCTCATCGCAGCGGCGCTCCTCCATCTTCTGATGGGGAGCGGCCTGTTGGTCCAGTGCGAACGGACCGACGGGCACAAGGGCGTCGAGCTCGGCCTGGTCGACTGCGAATGCTGCGGCCCCCCGACGTGCGCGGATCACGTCGCCTGCGGCGAGCAGACGAGCACCGAGGCGGGGGCTGATGAGGCCTCGCAGAGCCTCTCGAAGTCCGAGGGTTGCGCCTGCGGCGACCATCCGTTGAGCGTGCTGGCTGCGAAGCCGGCGCGAGAGGGCGCACCGTCCCCGGCCGTCCTCCTCGAAGTCTCCGAGCCGATCGTGATGGAGCTCCCGCTGCTGGCGGTCGAGCTCTGGTTCCAGGCCGAGATCCCGCGACCCCGGCCGCCTCGTTCGACCACCGTCTTCCGGTCCTAGGGATCGACGACCGCTGATGCGGCGTGCCGCCCGGCACCGCCGTCGCAGGTTCGTTCGTTTCCCTACCCGGAGGACATCGTGACTGCTGAGCCCGCCCCGTCCCGTCGCACCCCCATCCAGAAGAAGACCGTCGCGCTCGGCGGCGTGCTCGTCGTCCTCCTCGCCGGCGTGGGCTGGCGAGTGGTCCACATGCAGCAAGGCGGGACCGCCGCAGGCGAGACGCCTGCACCAGCGCCCCCGGCTCCGTCCGGCACTTGCGAGCACACGATCGCCCGCGCCGACTGCCCGTTCTGCACACCTTCGCTGATCGAGTCGAAGGGCTGGTGCGGCGGACACAACGTGCCCGAGGCGTTGTGCACGCGCTGCAACAAGGCCGTGATCCCCGCCTTCAAAGCCAAGGGCGACTGGTGCGGCGGTCATGACCTCCCGGAGTCGCAGTGCCTCAAGTGCAACCCGGACCTGGCCACCAAGGCCGCGGCCCCGCCCACACAGACAGCCACTGACTGGTGCAAGGAGCACGGGCTGCCGGAGTCGGACTGCTTCCTGTGCAGCCCGGACCTCGTCGAGAAGCGGGGCATGTGCTCCGAGCACGGCCTGCCGAACGCCCTGTGCACGACGTGCAAGCCCGCCCTCATCCCGGCCTTCAAGGCCGGCAACGACTGGTGCGAGGAGCACGCCGTCCCCGAGTCCCAGTGCGTGACCTGCAATCCGGCCCTCTCGCGGTCGGCGGAGCCCGAGCTCCCGCCGGGTCCGGGGGTCGTGAACCGGCTGCATCGCGCACCGGCGGTCCGCTGCATGACCCACCTGCGCCGCATCCAGCTCCAGCCAGGCGTCGAGCGCGAGGTCGGGATCGAGACCGTCGAGGTCCAGCGCGCGCCGTTCAAGGACGTCCTCGCCTGCAACGCGGAGACGATCCACGCCGCCGATCGCTACGCCCACCTCTCGTCGCGCGTGGCCGGCGTCGTCCGCGAGGTCCGGACCGACCTCGGTCGGACCGTGAAGCAGGGCGACGTCCTGGTGGTCGTCGACACGCCCGAGCTGCGCGACGCCAAGGCCGAGTACGCGCAGGCCGTCGAGCTCGCCGCGCTCTGGGAGCGAAATCACGCACGCGAGGTCGAGCTCTCCGGAGGCGGGCTCGCGACGCGGCGACAGCTCGTGGAGGCGGACACCCGGCGCGTCGAGACGAAGGCCGCGCTCGCGCGCTCCACGCAGCGTCTGCTCGGCCTTGGGCTCGACCCCACCGAGCTGGACCGAGACGACGGGCTCGCGATCCGCGCGCCCTTCGACGGGACGATCGTCAAGCGGGACGTGGTCCAGGGCGAGGTCGTGGCGCCTGGCGAGTCGCTCCTCGCCCTCGCCGACACCAGGACCGTGTGGGCCATGATCGACGTGCGCGAGGACGACGTCGCGCGCGTCCACTCCGGCCAGGCGCTGGTGCTCCAGGTCGACGCCCTCCGCGGCGAGGCGTTCGCGGGAGAGATCACGTGGGTCGACGGCGAGGTCGACCGCCGCACGCGCACCGTGAAGGCGCGCGCGGTGATCGACAACGCGGCCGGGCTCCTGCGCGCGAACCTCTTCGGCAAGGCCGTGGTCACCCTCGCCGACCGCTCGAACGCCCTCGTGGTCCCGCGCGACGCCGTGCAGTGGGAGGGCTGCTGCAACCTCGTCTTCGTCCGCCGCGGCGAGGGGACCTACGAACCACGGAAGGTGCGCCTCGGAGGCACGGCCGAACGGCTGGTCGAGGTCGTCGAGGGTCTGCACGCGGGGGAGCCGATCGCCTCGATCGGGAGCTTCGTCCTCAAGACGGAGATCCTGAAGGGCAGCATCGGCGCCGGCTGCTGCGAGGGCGAGTGAGCTCCTCGAGTCCGGACCAGGCCAGGGACGAGGACGAGGGCGGCGTCCTCTCCTGGATCATCGACCTGTGCCTCGCCCATCGCGTCGTCGTGCTCATCGCCGCGGCGCTGCTCGCCGCGGTGGGCGCCTACGCCCTGCAGCGCCTGCCCCTCGACGCCTTCCCCGACACCACGCCCGTCCAGGTCACCGTCAACACGGTCGCCCCGACGCTCTCGCCGCTCGAGGTCGAGCGGCAGATCACGCTTCCCGTCGAGCAGGTCTTGAACGGGCTGCCGGGCATCCACGAGGCCCGCTCGATCTCGAAGTTCGGCCTCTCGCAGGTCACGCTCATCTTCGAGGACGACGTCGGCATCTACCTGGCCCGGCAGGTCGTCTCCGAACGGCTCGCGAGCGTCCAGCTCCCGGACGGCATCGAGCGCCCGACCTTGGGCCCCGTCTCGACCGGCCTGGGCGAGGTCTTCCACTACCTCGTCACCGGAGACGGCAAGAAGAGCCTCTCCGAGCTACGCACGGTGCACGACTGGGTGATTCGCCCCCCGCTGAGCGCGGTCCCCGGCGTGGCCGAGATCAACGCCTGGGGCGGCGAGGAGCGCCAGCTCCAGGTCGTCGTCGACCCGGACCTCCTGATCAAGCACGACCTGCGGCCCGACGACGTCGTGCAGGCCCTCCGCCGCAACAACACGAGCGTCGGCGGCGGCGTGCTCACGCAGGCCGGTGAGGCGACGCTCGTCCAGGGGCTCGGGCTCGCCGCGACCCAGGACGACCTGCGCGACGTGGTGATCGCCGCGCACCAGGGCGTGCCCATCCGCGTCCGAGACGTGGCCCGCGTCGAGGACGGCCACGAGGTCCGGCGCGGCGCCGTGACGGCGGACGGCAAGGGCGAGGCGGTGCTCGGCCTGGGCTTCATGCTCATGGGTGAGAACAGCCGCGTCGTCACGCTGCGCCTCGCCGAGCGGCTGGAGGAGGTCAAGAAGACCCTCCCGCCCGGCGTCCACGTCGAGCCCGTCTACTCGCGCACGAGCCTCGTCGACCACGTGCTCGAGACGGTCCGCAAGAACTTGCTCGAGGGCGCGCTCCTCGTCATCGCCGTCCTGTTCGCGTTCCTCGGCAACCTCCGCGCCGGGCTGATCGTCGCGCTCGCGATCCCGCTGTCGATGCTGTGCGCCTTCGACCTCATGCTGCGCTTCGGGATCGCCGGCAGCCTCATGAGCCTCGGCGCCATCGACTTCGGCCTGGTCGTCGACAGCTCCGTGATCATGGTCGAGAACGCCGCGCGCCGGCTCGGCGAGGACCGGAGCGAGCGCAGCGTGCGCGAGGTCGTGCGCGACGCGGCCATCGAGGTCCGCCGCCCGACGCTCTTCGGCGAGCTCATCATCATGATCGTCTACCTGCCGATCCTGACCCTCGAGGGCGTCGAGGGGAAGCTCTTCCGGCCCATGGCGCTCACCGTGATCTTCGCGCTGATCGGCTCCATGGTCCTCTCGCTGACCGTCATGCCTGTGCTCGCGAGCCTGGCGCTGAAGCGCGGGTCAGCTGGCCACGACGACAACTTCGTGGTCCGGGCCCTGAAGTGGCTCTATCGCCCGGTCGTCGCCGGCGCGCTGCGCTGGCCGGTCGTCGTCCTCGTAGGCGCCGTCCTGGCTGTGATCGGCGGCGGCGTGCTTGCCTCGCGGCTGGGCTCCGAGTTCGTGCCTCGCCTCCGCGAGGGCGCGATCGTCGTCAACACCGTGCGCCTCGCGAGCGTGTCTCTCGAAGAGAGCGTGCGCTACGGGACGCGGATCGAACTCCTCCTGCGCGAGCGCTTCCCCGACGAGGTCGAGCGCGTCTGGACGCGCACCGGCACGGCCGAGGTCGCCACGGACCCCATGGGCCTCGAGCTCTCCGACGTGTTCGTCACGCTGACGCCGCGTGAGCGCTGGACCAAGGCCAGCACGCAGGACGAGCTCGTCGTCGCCATGAGCGAGGTCGTGCGCCGGCTCCCCGGCATGAAGGCGATCTTCACGCAGCCGATCGAGATGCGCGTGAACGAGATGATCGCGGGCGTCCGGGCAGACCTCGGCATCAAGCTCTTCGGCGACGACCTGGAGGTCTTGAAGGCCAAGGCCGCCGAGATCCAGACGGTCGTCCAGGCGCTCCCGGGAGCGGCCGACGTCTCGGCCGAGCAGGTCACGGGCCTGCCCGTGCTGCAGGTGACGGTCGATCGCCCGGCGATCTCGCGCTACGGCATCACCGTCGACGACGTCCTCGACGCCGTCGCCATGCTCGGGACCAAGCAGGTCGGCGAGGTGAAGGAGGGCGCGCGTCGCTTCGACCTCGTCGTCCGGCTCGACGACCGCTTCCGCGTCGACCCCGACGCCGTCGGCTCCATCCTCATCCCGACGCCGGACGGCCAGCGCATCCCGCTCTCGAGGCTGGCCCGGGTCGAGGTCATCGAGGGCCCATCCACGATCCAACACGAGTGGGGCAAGCGCCGGATCGTCGTCCAGGCGAACGTCCGCGGCCGCGACATCAGCTCCTTCGTCGCCGACGTGCAGCGCGCGCTCGAGGAGAAGGTCCCGCTCCCCGCCGGCTACCGGGTCGACTTCGGCGGACAGTTCGAGCACCTCGTCGCAGCGCGGCAACGCCTGCTGGTCGTCGTCCCGCTGGCGCTGGCCCTGGTCCTGACGCTGCTCTACGTCACGTACGGCCGCGTGCTGGACGCGCTGCGCGTCTTCACCGGCGTGCCCTTCGCCGCCGTGGGCGGCGTGCTCGCGCTCTGGCTGCGCGACCTGCCGTTCAGCATCTCGGCGGCCGTCGGCTTCATCGCGCTGTGCGGCGTCTCGGTGCTGGGCGACATGGTCCTCGTCTCGACGATCCGCCAGCTCCTCGCGACGGGCATGCCCATCGACGACGCGATCCGTAAGGCCGCCGAGACGCGCCTACGTCCGGTCCTCATGACCGCTCTCGTGGCCGCCCTCGGGTTCCTGCCCATGGCCCTCAACACGGGCATCGGCGCCGAGGTCCAGCGGCCGCTCGCGACCGTCGTCATCGGGGGAGTCGCGTCCTCGACGCTGCTCACGCTCGTCGTCCTCCCCGTCCTCTACTCCGTGATGCGCCCGCGCAGCGGGCCCGGCTCATCGACCACCACTCGCATCGACTGAAGGAGCTCTCATGACTCGTCTCTTCGCCTCCGGCCTCGTCCTGTGCGCCTCGCTCGTCCTCGGCGGCTGCCCGAACTCTCAGGCGCCCGCGACGCCCCCGCCCGCGCCGGCTCCGACGGCTCCCGCGCCCACGACGGCGCCGGCCCCCGCGACCGGTGAGCACGGCACCGCGGCCAACGACTGGTGCGGCGGCCACGGCGTGCCCGAGTCGATCTGCACCCGCTGCAACGAGTCTCTGATCGCCGGCTTCAAGGAGAAGAAGGACTGGTGCGCCGAGCACAACCTCCCCGAGTCGCAGTGCCTCACCTGCAATCCGGAGCTCAAGGCCAAGTTCGAGGCCATGGCTCCGAAGCGGTAGATGATCGCCGCGACGAGCGCTCGCCTGCGAGCGCTCGTCGTCGCGTCTCCTTCGTCGAGCAAGCTCAGCGGTGCGACGCCTGCCACTGTAGGGGCGGCCAGGATAGAACGCCTGAACGACGATGTGACCGAGGCAGCCAGGCGATGGACACGGCGGGTCAAGCGGGCGGCGCGAGTGTGACTCCTGCCCCTCACCAGCTGCCAGCAGTTCCGACTCGTGCGCGTGGTTCCGCGCTCGAGGTCCTCGGCGTGTTCACGAAGCTCGGGCTCACGTCGTTTGGCGGTCCGATCGCGCACCTCTCCTACTTCCAGGCCGAGCTCGTCGAGCGGCGGCGCTGGGTCGATCAGGAGACCTACGCGGACCTGGTCGCGCTGTGCCAGTTCCTGCCCGGGCCGGCGAGCAGCCAGGTCGCCATGGCGATCGGGATCGAGCGGGCCGGCCTCCTCGGCGGCCTCGCCGCCTGGGTCGGGTTCACCCTCCCTTCCGCGCTCGCACTCACCCTCTTCGCCCTCGGCCTCGGCACGTTCGCCACCCAGGGCGATGCGGGTTGGATCCACGGACTCAAGGTCGTGGCCGTCCCGATCGTGGGGCTCGCGATCCATGGCATGGCGGAGAAGCTCTGTCCCGACCGTCGACGCGCGACGATCGCCGTCGCCGCGGCGCTCATCGCCATGGTCTTCGAGGCCGCCCTCGCGCAGGTCGGGATCATCCTCGGCGCGGGGCTGGTCGGCTGGGCGCTCTACCGCGACGAGCCCCGCTCCGCCGTCCATGACGCTCCCGCGCCTCTCTCGCCCTGGCAGGGAGTCGTCGCCTGGGTCGTCTTCTTTGCCCTGCTCCTCGGCCTCCCGCTCCTCAGCGCGGCGATCCGACATCCTGGCGTCGACGTCTTCGAGCGCTTCTACCGCGTGGGCGCGCTCGTGTTCGGCGGGGGACACGTCGTCCTGCCGCTCCTCGAGCGCGAGGTCGTCGACCCGGGCTGGACCACGAGCGACCGGTTTCTCGCGGGCTACGGCGCCGCGCAGGCTGTCCCTGGCCCGCTCTTCTCGTTCGCGGCGTACCTGGGGTTCATCCTCGACACGACCCCGACCCGCTGGGCTGGCGCTGCGCTCGCGCTCGTGGCGATCTTCCTCCCCTCGTATCTGCTCGTCGTGGGCGCGCTGCCGTTCTGGTCACGGCTCCGGGGCTCACCCGCGTGCCAGGCAGCGCTGCGCGGGACGAACGCCTCCGTCGTGGGTCTGCTCCTCGCTGCCTTCTACGACCCGGTGTGGCGGGTGGCGATCCACTCGCGAGCGGACTTTGGCCTCGCCCTCGGGGCGTTCCTCGCCCTCGCCGTGTGGAAGCTTCCGCCCTGGCTCGTCGTGATGCTGACCGCGTTCGCCAGCGCGCTCGTTCCGAAGCCCTGAACGACGCTTCGAGGGAGAGGGGTGGGCGGGGCCACCGACGGCGCATGATTCCCATGCGAAGTAATCATGGGACTGCCACCTGGTCCGAGAGCCATGATCCTCGGCACGGGCGCGACCAGCATCGGAGGTCGCGCGGGGAGGCCTGGATGATGTCGTCGTGTCGAAGTGCCCTCGTCCTCGGCGCGCTGCTGGCGCTGCCGACGATGACGTGGGCGGACCCACCGGATCAAGACAAGGGCGCGAAGGCGGAGGAGCCTGAGGCCGCGGTCTCGCGCGTGGGCCGCGCGTTCGGACAGCTCCGCGGCTATCAGGTCGCGGCCACTTGCCAGGGCGGCCTCGCGCAGGGCGCGGATCACCGGATCGGGACCTCCACGGTGAACGAGTCGTGGCAGGCCACCGTCGCCGGCACCGTGTGTCGCGTCGACGCACCGCAGGCCTTCCGCCTCCGTACGGGCCAGGGCGGTGCCGTGCAGAGCGGCGGGCGCTGGATGTCGCTCCTCGCCAGCGATGAGGGTCGTCGCCTCGAGCGGCTCTTCGTCCGCCCCGAGGCGGTCGTGGCCGAGTGCGTTCGTCTCAAGCGGCTCGCACGTTGGGTGGAGCCCGAGGCCACTGGACAGGGTCAGGCCCCTGCGGCCCCTGTCGCGGCGCGCGCCGACGCCGACGACGGTGGGACCCAGGCGCGTGGGCAGGGCAGCGATGACTCGTCCGCCGAGGTGCCTCCCGCTCCCGTGTCCAATCACCTCCGGATCGTGGGGCCCACGACGACCGCGCTCGAGCACTTCACGCGGATCATCAACTCGGGCTGCTTCGCCGAGGGCTGAAGCGTCTCCGCCACCTTGTCCCGTGCGGACAAGACCCAGACGCAGATCACCTACGACCTGATGCTCGACGCGACGAACCAGACCATCCAGGAGATCCGGTTCACCGTGCTGTGCGCCGCCAGGCCCGTAGGCGCGGGCGTCGCCCCGGCTCCCAACGCGGGCGCGTTCACCACGCAGGAGCACGTGGCCTTCGTCTCCACGTACCGCTTCACGGGCCAAGGGGCCGACGTGGTGCGCTTCGAGATCCCGGCAGACGCGCAGAAGCTCCTGCGCTGATGTCACCCAGCGACCCGGGCGTGCGCCCGGGTCGCTCGCTTTCCGGCAGCGAGGGAATGGGCCCTCGCCTTCACGAGGAGAGTCGATGCGAGCTCGTCATCGTTTCGGAGCGATCGTCCTGGCCTCGTCGCTGGCCCTCTCGGCCAGCGCCGTCGTCCAGGCCGACGACACCCCTGGTGCTCAGCAAACGGGAGCCGCGGCCGTCAACATGGCCCAGCTCAACGTCGAAGGGATGACGTGACCCGGCGGCTGAGGCGCTAAAGTCTCACGAGCCCTGGAAGGGCTCGCCGGCGTTTCGCGTGTGACCCCACACGATCAGAAGAAGTTCGACGTTCAGTACGACCCTGCCCGCGTCACCCCGCAACAGCTCCTGGCGGCGGTGCAAGGACTCGGTTATCGGCCCACGGTCGACGGTCCGATCAGCGCGATCGCGGACACCAGCGCCGTGGCCATCAAGGCCAAGGCAGGTGCGGCCGGCCATGCGGCCGGCGCGACGGGCGAGGTCGTGGTGAAGCTCAGCCCGAAGGCGGGGAACCGCCTGGGCGGCGAGGGACAGGTCGCGACGAAGGTCGTCGTGACCGGCACCGACATGGTGCAGGTCCCCAACGGAGAGGTCCGCGTGGCGGAGGCCCTCTCGGCCGACCGCGAGGTGAAGATCCCCATCCGGATCAAGGATGGCGCCACCGCTGGAGAGCAGGTCGTCGTCGTCCGCGTCACGTTCCAGGCTCGCAGCGGCGACACGAGCGCCGCCGAGCAGACGATCGAGCTGCGCATCCCGGTCGTCATCCAGTAACGCGTTCGCCAGGCCACGACGCCCAGAGCGTCGTGGCCTGGCGGCGCTTCAGGCGTGGCCCTGGCCGTCTCCGCTGCATGGCCGCGCGGTGAGCCGGACGGCGTTCACGAACTCCTCCAGCAGCGGGGTCAGGACCTTGTCCTTGTGCCGGACGACCAGGAGCTGACGCCGGATCTCGAGGCCCGGCACCCGCAACGTCCTGAACCCGCCGCCCTGCTTCGGCAGGCCCTGACACGAGCTCATCGCCACCCCGACGCCGGCGGCGACCAGGCGCTTGATCGCCTCCGGGCAGGCAAGCTCGATCACGTGCCTGAGGGCGAGCCCTCTGCCAGCGAGCCAGGCCTCGAACGTCCGTCGCGTCGCCGAGCCGGCCTCGCGAGTGATGAAGGTCTGCTCCACGAGCTGCTCGGGCCGTATGCGGCGCGCTCGTGCGAGCGGATGGGTTCGCGCCGCGTAGACGAGAACCTCGTCCCCGACGAGCGGCTCGGCCTCGAGGTCCGTGTTGACCAGGTGACCACCGACGAAGCCGACGTCGAGCTCATTACGAAGGAGGGCCTCTTCGATCGCGAGCGTGTTCGCCAGCCTGAATTCGAGCTTGGCCCCCGGGCGCTCGCGGAGGAACCGACCCAGGGCGGGGGGAAGGACATACAGCCCCGGCGTCGAGCTCGCGCCGATGCGAAGGCGGCCAGCGGCGCCGCCGCGGAGCCCTTCGAGCACCTCTCCGGCCCGTGCGAGGTCGCCGCGAAGCTGTTGCGCCTCGCGCAGGAACGCTTGTCCGGCATCGGTCAGCGCGAGCGACTTCCCGAGCTGCTCGACGAGACGCACGCCTGTCGCACGATGGAGGGCCTGCATCTGCCGCGAGACGGCGGGCTGCGTGAGGAACAGCGCCTCCGCCGCGCGCGTGTAGTTCAGGTGTTCAGCGACGGCGAGGAAGGTGGCGAGCCAGGACGGCGTCAGCGCTTCCCAACCTGCTCTCATGATCCCCATGAAGACTATTCATATCCCGCATGGCACCCGGAGGTCCATGATCGAAGGAGCAAAGGAGGGACGACGATGATCGCCGAACCCGCGCTGGACCTCCGTTCCCACTGGGAGAGCGTCTACCTCGAGAAGGACGAGGACGACCTCAGCTGGCACCAGGACGACCCCGCTGCGTCCTTCTCGTCCGTGACAAAGCACTGCTCCCGTGGAGGGCGGGTCCTCGACGTCGGCGGAGGCACGTCCCAGCTCGCCAGCCGGTTGGTGGCCGAGGGCCTCGACGTGACCGTCGTCGACCTCTCCGGCGCGGCGCTCCGCCGAGCGCAGGAGCGCTCCGGTCCGCACAGGACGTCCATCCGCTGGGTGGTCGCCGACGTCTGCGGCTCGGCCTGGCCAGTGTCCTGCCCCTTCGACGTGTGGCACGACCGCGCGGTCTTCCACTTCCTCTCCGAGCCCGAGCAGGTCCAGGCCTATGTTCGCCGCGTGCGGGAGTGCGTCAGGCCAGGCGGTCACCTCGTGATCGCCACCTTCGGCCCGGACGGTCCGGAGCAGTGCAGCGGGCTACAGGTCCAACGGTACGACGCCGCGGGCCTCGCGGCGCCGTTCCGACTGGCCGGCTTCACCGCCGTGGAGTCCTTCCGCGAGGTGCACAACACACCCTGGGGCGCCGAGCAGCCGTTCGTGTACGTCGTCCTCCGGGCGGCCGGCGAGTCGCCATGACCGGCGAGCAGGCGCTGGCGCTCGACGCGGCGCGCCGTTGGTGCGAGGAGCGCGCAGCGGTCGTGCGGTGGGATGAGGGTGAGAGCCGTTGCCAGATCCGGGTGGCCGCCCCATCCGGCGCGGGCTCGATCGAGGGAGAGGGCGCGGGCTTCTACGAGGCGTACGTCGAGTGCCGGGTACGCTATGACGCCGCGGCGCCCGGCGGCCCACCGAGCCACTTCTAGGCCCGCGTGGCGATTAGGTCATTGCACAGCTCGGCCGGTGACCACGGCATGCGCTCCAAGGTGTTCGTAGCGACGAGGGCGAGACGGGTGCCCCGCGGGTGCACTCGCGACGCGTGCTACGGTCACATCATGGAGACCACGCTGTCGCCTCTCCGCGTCTTCCCGCTCTTTGTCCTCACCGCGTGCGCCGAGATCGTCGGCTGCTACCTGCCCTACCTGTGGCTGCGGAAGGAGAAGCCCATGTGGCTCCTCCTTCCTGCCGCGCTCTCCCTCGCGGTCTTTGCGTGGCTGCTCACGCTTCATCCCACGGCGGCAGGTCGCACCTACGCCGCCTACGGCGGGGTGTACGTGGCGACCGCCATCGCGTGGCTCTGGCTCGTCGAAGGGCAGCGACCTGACCGGTGGGACATCATCGGCGCGGCCGTCTCGATCTTCGGCATGGTGATCGTCGCCTTCGGCCCGCGGCCACCCGCTCCCCCGGCTTGACTCCGTTCCCTGGTACAGGGCGTAGGCTGACCCGCCGTGATCGGGCCCAGCTGCCGAGCGGAGCGCGTGCGATGAGGTGGATCATGACGATCTTCGTGGTCGCGCTCGCGGGCTGCCCAGGGGAGTCCGGACAGCGCGAAGGCGGAGCGCGAACCTCCGAGCCAGTCACCCCGGCGCCGGTGCAGAGCTCGGCGCCCCCTGCGCCGCCCGAGGACGAGTGTGTCTGCTCGCTCTCCGCGGGTGAGCTCTCGGAGCGCGAGAAGTGGCTCTCGTCCTTCGCGTCCGGGGCCAGTCAGCTCCGGGAGGTACCGGACGGCTTCGAGTGCCGGTTCCCGAGCACCTGGGGCGCACGGCTGCTCGACCTCGTCGAGAAGGAGCGCGCCTGCTGCTCCTCCCTCACGTTCGCGCTGCAGTTCGAGCCGGAGAGCGGTCCGATCGTCCTCCGTTGCCGCGGGCCCGTGGCGGCAGTGTCGTTCATCAGATCTCGACTCGTCGTGGAGCAAGCCCGTCGGCCGTAGGCCCTCGCCACGCCGACCGCGTCCTCGATCACCGCGGGTCGACGGGATCGGAAGCGGCCGGAGCGCAGCCCCTCCGCTTCATGCCTTGCCCAGCTTGAGGCGGATCGTGCGTGTCTCGCCGCCAACCGTGCGCACGAGCAGGGTGAACTCCTGTCCCGCGGGGATCGCCCCGACGGCGGAGATCAGCCGATCGGGCCCCTCGATCGTCTGACCGTCGATGCCTAGGATCGTCATGCCGGCTTCGAGGCCGGCCGCGGCGACGGGGGCGCCCGGCGTGACGGACTCGATCGAGATCGACTTCTTGTCCTCGGAGAGCTTGAGGCGTAGCCCGAGGAAGTCGTCGCCGCCGCCGGTGTCGCCGAGCTGGAAGCGGCCCCTGCAGCCCACGCAACAGAAGTAGTAGGTCTTCCCGTCCTTCTCCAGGGAGATCTCCGGGTTGACCCGCGAGCCGCGGAAGACCGGGCAGTAGAGGTAGTCGGTCGTGTGGGCGTCGAACGTCCGCGCGTTCTCCTCACTGGCGAATTGGAACGTCACGCCGTTCGCCGTCCGCGTCGCCACCGCGACGGCTGGGTCGAGCAACGTCCTCGAGACCGGGTCGAACCCCTGCGACGGCGCGTCACCGCTCCCCACCGCCGCCGTGTCCCAGCCCGACGCGCAGCAGGCCGTCTGGTGCCCGGCGCCCGAGAACGGCGACGAGCCGGGACCGCACGCCGGGTCCTCGCAGCTCTGACCCATGCACGACGCCTCCGCAGGAGCGTCGGCCGACGCCCCACAGCGCATGCTCCGGAGGCCGACGGCCCCCGCCCCGAACACAGCCGCAGCGACCAGCGTGACGACGGTCCTGTTCATGGGATCACTCCTTCTCGTGCGAGGCGCACGACGGGCAGGGGGCCGGACGCGACGCGTCCGCGGGGCTGGTCTCGCCGACGACGAGACCAGCGAAGCTCGGGAACGCCGCGAAGCCGATCACGACGACGACCGCGGTCCAGAGCATGACCTTGTTGAACGCCAGCAGGCCGGAGCCCGGCGCCTCGCACGAGCCGTCCGGCGAGCATTCGACCTTCCGGTAGGTCAGACGGAACGCGACGGCGAGGAGGAGCCCGGCCGCCCCGAGCAGCCAGGGACGATGGGCGTCGAGGAAGCCCGCGACGCCGCCGGCCGAGACGCCGAACGCGACCAGGGCCAGCGGGAGCCAGCAGCAGGCCGACGACAGGATCGCCGAGGCCATAGCGCCCGCTGCCGCCAGCGTCCCGGCCCCGCCCCGCCCCGTCGGCGGGGGAGTCGCGGCGCGGGAGTCGCCCTCCGGCTCCCCCTGACCCTGGAGCGCACGTCGCTCCACGGCACGGACGTTCCCAAGGCAGCAGCTCCCCTGGGGGTTCGTCTCGGCGCAACGATCGAACTCGCGCCGGCACTGCTCGGTGATCGTGTCCGCGATCGTCGATGCGCCGGTGCGAGCGATCTCCGCCTCGATGTCCTCGGCGGTGTGGCCGAAGCAGTAGCAGAGCGGCCGCGGAGCCGCGGACTCCTTCGTCCCGATGCGCACGCTCACGTCCGAGGACGCGACGCGGTCGCCAGACTCGGGATGGTAGTACGCCGTCGCGCAGCCCGCCGCAGGGCAGTGCCTCCAGCCCTCCGTGCAACCGAACGAGCCCAACGCAGCCGGCGTCAAGAGCGCCTGCACCGTGACCGCCCGCACCGGCTTCCCGCCTGCGCCGCAGCCCGGGCACACGGTGGCCGTCGCGGCCTGGCTCACGTGCCGACCTTCGTGGCCTTGCCGCTCCGCTCGTCGAGCACGTCGAGAATCGGGCACTGGCTCTTCAGGTCGGTGGCGCCGCACTGCTCCACCAGCCGCCCGAGCGCGCGCTTGAACGACCGCAAGGTGCGGAGCTTCTCGTCGATGTCCTTGAGCTTCGCCTCGGCCAGCTCCCGGACGTCCGAGCACGTCGTCGTGCGGGACACGCGGAGCGCCAGCAGCTCGTCGATCTCCTTCAGGGTGAAGCCGAGGGCCTGCGCCTGCTTCACGAAGCTCAGGCGGCGGACGTCGTCCGCGTCGAAGTCGCGGTACCCGACCTTGCCGGGACGCGGGTCGGGCAGCAGGCCGCGCCGCTCGTAGTAGCGGACCGTCTCGACCCCCACGCCGCACGCCTTGGCCAGCTCGCCGATCGTCATGCCGAGGAGCATACGGTCCGTACCTAGGTACGGGGTCAAGGGACAATCGGCAGAGCGTAGAGCTGCGCGGGTATCAGGGCAGGGGTTGAGCACGATCGAGCATCATGGGCACGCGGCGCGACGATCTTCCACAACGCGCCGAGGAGCTGTCATGCCGAACGGATGGTGGGACTGGACGCCGAGCTGGAGCGAGAAGGCGCTCGACGACACGATCGCGCTCTGGGAACCGAAGTACCAGGAGCGTGACCCGAGCGTGAAGCTCACCCGCGAAGACGCGCGGGAGATCCTCACGAACCTCCACGGGTTCTTCGGGCTCCTCTCCAAGTGGGATGCCCAAGAGAAGGAGAAGCTCGCGAGCGCCGGTCCGCACGAACCGGGCGCCTCGGCCGAGGCGCCGAGCTCGTCGCCGATGCCCCCAGCGGATCGACCGAAGACGGCCGAGAAGAAGGCCCCGCGTCGGAGGCCACGGCGGAGCCAACCGCCAGGCGGATGACCGGCGCCGTGCGCGGGGAGCCCCGGGCCTTGCCGTGGCGGATGCGGATGCCAGCATCAAGCGGGTCATGCCCGAGCTCCCCGACGTCGTCGTCTACATCGAGTGCCTCGAGCGGCGCGTCGTCGGGCAGAAGCTCGAGCGCGTGCGGATCGCGAGCCCGTTCGTCCTGCGCTCGGCCGACCCGCCGATCAGCTCCGCCGAGGGGAAGTCGGTCCGCGAGGTCCTGCGCCTCGGGAAGCGGATCGTCTTCGTGCTCGAGGACGACCTGTTCCTCGTCCTGCACCTCATGATCGCGGGCCGCCTCGCGTGGGCCGACCGCGGCGCGAAGATCCCCGGGAAGATCGGCCTCGCGGCGCTCGACTTCACGACCGGGACGCTGATCTTCCGCGAGGCCAGCACGAAGAAGCGCGCCTCGATGCACCTGGTCCGCGGCGAGGACGGGCTCCGGCAGTTCGACCGCGGGGGCCTCGAGGTCCTGACCGCGAAGCTCGCCGACTTCCGGGCGGTCCTCGCTCGCGAAAACCATACGATCAAGGTCGCTCTCGTCGATCCGACGCTCTTCAGCGGCATCGGCAACGCCTACTCCGACGAGATCCTCCATCGCGCGCGCCTCTCGCCCGTGAAGCTCACGTCGCGCCTCACACCCGACGAGACGAAGACGCTGTTCAAGGCCACGAAGGACGTCCTGGAGGAGTGGACCGAGCGCCTGCGCGGCGAGGTGGGCGAGGGCTTCCCCGACAAGGGCGTCACCGCCTTCCGCGAGGGCATGGCCGTCCACGGCCGGTACAAGCAGCCCTGCCCCGACTGCGGGTCGCCGGTGCAGCGCATCGTGCGCGGCGACCACGAGACGAACTACTGCGCGACGTGCCAGACGGGCGGCAAGCTCCTCGCCGACCGCGCGCTGTCGAAGCTCCTCAAGGCCGACTGGCCGAAGACGCTCGAGGAGCTCGAGGAGCGCATGCCGCGAAGCGCTCCGCCTACAGCGAAGCGTTAACGTTCTTGGAGCCTCCGCGGCGACTGAACCCCGGGCCTGTCGGGGCCATCGCATAGGCTGTCGGTTGGTCGCCACTCGCGACCGACGAACGACAACCAATGAGGGATGGTGCGGTGTTCATTCCTGGCGAGGCGATCCAGCTGCCAGTCCTCAGACTCGCGGATGCGCGAAGGCGTATCGGCACCATCCAGCACGTCCTTCGCCCCGGCCGGAGCCTCACGATCAAGGAAGTGTCCGAGTCGCGGCTGAAATCCGGCAGAAAGGCCACACTCCTCGAGCTCTCGAACGAAGAGCGAATCCTGGTGACGCAGCAGAAGACCGCCGATAGGCCGGATGACGTGGACGCTGTCCTCCGCATCGTTGATGGAGAGGCGCCCACCTGGCTCGCCAGTAAGGTTCAAGACGCCTTCGTTGCGGCGACGGCCTCTGGGTACTCGAGCCAGGTCAAGGTCATCTCCGACGCTTGGCGCGCGACGTTCCAGTTCCCCAGCTCCGGGCGTGGGAGCGGGCGCCCCTGTCTCCGTCCCCCGCAGATCGGAGCGCTCCACGCGATCGCCGCGCACTGGACCCTGGGCACCGATCCCGCGACGGTGGTGATGCCGACCGGCACGGGCAAGACCGAGACGATGCTCACCTGCGTCGTGGGCCTCGCCTGCAGCCCGACCCTCATCGTCGTCCCATCCGATGCGCTGCGCTCACAGACGGCGCGAAAGTTCAGGACGTTGGGTCTGCTGCGCCAGCTTGGAGTCCTTCCCGAGGACGCGCCCAACCCCATCGTCGGCATCGTGAACAAGCGGCCTCACTCGAAGGAGGAGATCGCGGAGGTCTTCGACAACTGCAACGTCGTCATTACTACGATGTCCGCACTGGCCCACTGCGCCGACGAGGGCCTGCTCGAGTCGCTCGAAGAGAGGGTCGACGCGCTGTTCGTCGACGAGGCCCACCACGTCGCGGCCCCCACATGGAACGCGCTCCGGGACGGGCTGCTCGGACGACGGATCCTCCAGTTCACCGCCACGCCGTTCCGGCGGGACGGGAAGATCGTCGACGGCGAGGTGGTCTACTCCTATCCGCTGCGCCGGGCGCAGGAGGAGGGCTTCTTCAAGCCGATCTCGTTCCGGCCGGTCTTCGAGGTCGACGCGGACGAGAAGGACAGGAGCATCGCCAAGGCCGCAGTGGAGCAACTCAACGCCGACCGCGCTCGCGGACTGGATCACCTGCTCATGGCCAGGTGCGACTCCATCAAGCGCGCCACGTCGGTGCTGGAGATCTATCAGGCCCTGGCCGGCGAGCACTCGCCCTTGCTCGTCCACTCCGACCTGCCCGAAGTCGAGAAGCTGGTCGCTCAAGTCGTCGCTGGCAAGAGCCGCGTCGTCGTCTGCGTCGACATGCTCGGAGAGGGGTTCGACCTGCCGCAGCTCAAGGTCGCCGCCGTCCATGACGTCCACAAGAGCTTGGCCGTGATCCTGCAGTTCACCGGCCGCTTCACGCGAAACGGTCCGAGCGACGTCGGCGACGCGACGGTCGTCGCCAACATCGCCGACGCGAACGTCTCCGAGGCCTTGGAGCGCCTCTACAGCGAGGATGCCGACTGGAATCACCTCCTCAGCGAGCTGAGCTCGACGGCGGTTCGCGACCACGCCGAGTTGATCGACTTCGTCCGAGAGTCGAAGCGACTCGATGAGGACGAGGTCGAGCCCACGCACCTCGCCATCTCGCCCAGGCTCCTGCGACCACGCTTCAGCACGGTCGTGTACCCGGGCAAGAAGTTCAGGCCGAAGCGCTTCCACGAGGCCATTCCGGATGGGACTCGAATACACGGCGTCTGGCTCTACAAGGCCAACACGCTGTACTTCGTCACGAAGACCCCGCTGCCCGTCCGCTGGAGCAGCTCGAAGGAAATCCACGACGAACGGTGGGATCTCACCGTCGTCCACTTCGACGAGCCTCGGAGGCTGCTCTTCGTCCACTCGAGCGACAACGGCTCGCTTCACGAGCTGCTCGCACAGGTCGTGCTCGACTCGAAGGAGAGGGTGAAGCCGATCCAGGGCGACGTGGTGTTCCGCACGCTCGGGAACATCAACCGCCTCCTGTTCCAGAACGTCGGGGTGAGGAAGCATGGGCGCCGGAACATCAGCTACGCGATGTACACCGGGTCCGATGTCGAGAAGGCGCTCACCGAGGCGCAGACGGCGAACTCGATCAAATCCAACCTGACCGGAACGGGGTGGGAAGGCGGGCACCCCGTCGCCGTCGGCTGCTCCTACAAGGGACGCATCTGGTCGCAGCGCGGCCACGGTCCCATCCCGCGCTTCGTCGAGTGGTGCACGACCGTCGGCACCAAGCTGCTTGACGCCTCCATCGACACGTCGAAGATCCTCACCCACGTCCTCATCCCGAAGGAGATCGACAAGCTGCCCGACGCTGTGCTCCTCGCGGTCGACTGGCCGATCGAGCTCGTCTCCAAGCTGGAGGAGCACCTCACGGTCGGCTGGGAGGGCAGGAGCAGCCCCTTCGGGGACCTCGACCTCGTCGCCGGCGCAAGGCTCGGCGATCGAGAGGTGCAGTTCCACGTCCGCGGCGACGCTGGGCTCGACGCCGCCTTCAGCTTCGAGCTCCACAGCGAGGCTGGCTTCAAGATCACGCAGCTCACCGGAGCACAGCTCTCGATCGGCTCTGCCCGCGAACAGGTGTCGCTGGAGGGTTTCCTGTCCGAGACACCCCCGATCTTCCGCTTCACGGACCTGTCCGAGCTCGACGGGACGCTCCTGACGGTCCCGAAGGACCCCACGAGCACGCCCATCCCGCCGACGCAGTTCTCCGATCGTTCCTGGCCGGGAGTCGACATCACGGTCGAGTCCATGTGGAAGGACGGCAAGCTTCGCCCGGACTCGATCCAGGGGCACATGGCGAAAGAGTTCATCGCTGCGGCCCATGACCTCGTGATCGACGACGATGGGAGCGGCGAGGCCGCGGACCTGGTGTGCTTCAAGGAGCACGCGGACCGGGTCGAGCTCGTCCTGGTCCACTGCAAGTTCTCGGGGGCGGACGAGCCCGGCGAGCGGCTCAAGGACGTCGTGGAGGTCTGTGCGCAGGCGGTGCGGTCCGCGAAGTGGGTCTGGCGAACGAGGGACCTGATGGCCCATCTCTTGCGCCGGGCGCGGACTCGATTGAAGGCTGGCCGCAATCCGTATCTCCGCGGCTCGGCGGCGACGCTCGGCCGAATTCAACAGGCGATGAAGTCCAAGCGGGTCGTCGCGGAAATCCTGGTCGTTCAGCCCGGTCTGTCCAAGGCCAACTGCTCGGCCAACCAGACCGCGATCCTGTCCGCGGCCCACACCTTCTTGCTCGAGACCGTCGAGGTCCGGATGCGCGTGATCTGCAGCCCGTGACGGGGTACCCGGAGACGTCGCCCCCACGGGTGCACATCGCGGGCGATCCCACGAGGCGATCGGCCAGCAACGGCGAGAGCTTTGCCGACGCGATCATCGTGCGGCGGTTCCGCGACCAGGCGCTCCGGCTCGTCCAGGAGCTGCTCGCAGCGCTCCTGCTCGTGAAACCCGGCTGGCTGAGCCGCGTCAGCGCACCTCCAGCACGAGGGGCGCGGTGATCACGCGCTCGCCGCGCTTCACCTGAACCCAGAGCTTGTAGAGGCCCGCCACGGGGAACGTGGCGTGCACCGCGAGTGGCCCGCGCCCGCCCGAGGCGTGCGGCTGGTGGTGGCCGCCGTGAGCTCCGTGGCCATGCTGGCTCGAGCTCGTGAAGCCGCCGTGGAAGTGGAGGAACTGGCGGAAGTCCGGCGAGATCGCGATGGCGTGGACCGGCATGCCCATCCACTCCTCGAGCTCGACGGGCTCGCCCTGGTCGTCGTCGACGGCGATCGAGAGCTCGACGGGGACGTTCGCCTGGAGCGGCGCCGCGAGCGGAGCGATCGTCAACTGCGTGTCCTGCAGGGTGGCGCGGTACGCCATGCGCCCGTCGAACGCGCTTGAGGCGTCGAGCTGCGCGAAGCCGGACTGCGCGCCGGCCGGCCACACCGTGGTGCGCAGGACCTGGCCCGCGCCCCCCGTCTCCGAGGCCGTCGGCGTGACCTCCGCGAACAGGGCGTAGGGCGAGGCGCGACCGAAGTCGAGCTCGACGGAGAAGGAACCGTCGCTTCGGAGCCGCGGGTGGACGTGCTGGAAGTCCTCGAGGTCGTACGTCGTGGCGATCAGGTGCATGGCCTGGCCGTGGTGGGCCTCGAACTGGGTGGCCTTCGTGCCGTCGGCGCGGAGGACGTCGAGGACCAGGTGGCTCCTCTCGCCGACCACGGCAGGAGGAGACTCGGTGACCTGGAGCTTGTAGCTGGGCGGGTCCTCGGTCCGGACGTCGCACGCCGCGAGGGCGAGCGTGAGCATGGGCAGGGCGATACGCGTATCGAGCACGGGTGGCCTCCTTCCGACCTTCACGGAGGCAGACGCGACGACGGCCCAATGATTACAGCCGCCGACGCCGAGGTCGAAGCCGAGCGTGCGCAACGGCCCGACGCTCAGTGGTGGACGTGCCCGCCCGTGAGGTGCTTTGCGACGACGAGCGCGATGAGGATGCCGACGGCGATCAGCGCCACCTTGAAGCCGGCGGTGGACAGCGCTGCCGCAGGGTCGGCTGCGTCGGCCGACGGCTCGCGCCCGTACGGGGTCCGGCCCCACGGCTTGAAGATGCTCAGGACGGTGATCGCGACGAGGACGAGCAGCGCCAGGCCGGCGTCGAAGACGAGCTGCGTGCCGAGGCGGCCGACCTCCTCGCGGGGCAGCGTGCCCAGGGCGGCGCGGCTCACCCGCTCGGCGGCCGTGGCGACCGCGGTGAACTGGTGCAGGAGGAGCAGGAGCGTCGAGAGGACCGTGAGGACGAACTTCGCGGCCACCCAGTAGTGCTTGAACAGGCCCCAGGGCGAGGCGAGCGCCTGGAAGATCCCGCTCGCGGTCGAGGCGAGGCTCAGGGGCACGATCACGTAGCGGCCGATCAGGTCCATCGAGATGTAGGCGCTGCGCGTGACCTGCGCGTCGGCGCTGGTGAGGCCCGCGATGCTCAGGGCGAGGAAGGCGGCGACCGACCCGAGCCAGCCGACCGAGAGCACGACGTGGACGGTGAGCGTGGCCTGGCGGACGCGCGGGGTCATCGCGTCCTCCGGGACCGCGCAGGGCGCGCCGGCTCGGGGGCGGCATCGAGCGCGTCCTGGCCGCGGAGCAAGACGCCGTGGCGCAGCATGCAGTCGGTGGCCCCGGCGAGGAACCCGGCGATCGCCTCGAGCTGGTCCTCGTCGAATGGCTCGAGGAGCGCCGCGACGTCGGCCCGGAGCGGAGCGAAGACCGAGTCCAGGTCGTCGAGCCGATCGCTGACCACCCGCAGCGACTGCTTGCGCCCGTCCTCCGGGTCGGGCTCACGCCGGACGTAGCCGGCCTCCTCGAGCCGGTTGACCACGCCCGTCATGGCGCCCGTGGTCAGGCCGGTCATCTGGGCGAGCTCGCTGCCTGTGGCCGCGCCGCGCTCCCGGAGCAGGTCGAGGACCTTGTGGTCGGTCGGTCCGAGCCCCAGCCGATCGGCGACGGCCTGGTGGAGGAGGACCGCCGCCGTGCTGTGTCGCCGGGCCAGCCGACGGACGATCTCCTCGGAGAGGGCGCGCTTGGTGCGGGAGGATCGCATGCTGACTCGCTTAGTAACTAAGCTATCTGCGAAACGATCGGACGGCAACGCCTACTGGACGACGACGAACATGCCGGCCCCGTCGACGAAGCCGGTGGGCCGCGTCTCGCCGGCGACGGCGCCGGCGTCGCCCGACGCGACGACCGCGCCCTTGTCGCCGTGGACCTGCCAGTGGACGTGGTTGTCGCCGCCGACCCACGCGAACAGCAGGCGGCCGTTCGTGCCCCGCAGGGCGAGCGGGAAGCGGCCGCGGTCGCCGCCCTCGGCGGGCCGCGCCTGCGGGCCGAAGCCCTGGCGGCCAGCGGCGGCCAGGCCGACGCGGCCGTCGACCGTGCAGGCCACGACGAGCGGCTCGCCCGACGCGACGCGCGGGCCGTCCATGGGGCAGCCGCGGAACTCCCAGTTCTCGCGGGTCACGGGCGCGACCCGGAAGCGGCGCGCCTCGGCGTCGCCGCGGAGGAGGAACACGTCGCGCACGTTCTCGCGCGCGCCGCGGAACGCGACCACGATCCGGCCCTCGCCGTCGACGCCGGCGTCGAGGTGGCAGCAGGCGCAGGCCCCGCCGTCGTAGTCGTGCGCGAGCGCCGCGGGCGCCGAGAACGTCTTCCCGCCGTCGGTCGAGCGGCTCCCCCACAGCGGCAGGCCGATCGGGCTGTTCGCCGGCGCCGGGCCGCGGTTGTCGAGCCACACCGCGAGCACGACGTCGCCCGAGGCCGCGATCGTGAGCCCCTCGGCGTCCTTGCCGCCCTGCCCGAGGAGATCCCGCGACGCCGAGAAGGTCGCGGCGCCGGGCGCGCGCGACGCGTAGCGCGCGCCGCGCAGGCGCGGCGGGCTCCACACGATGTGGACCGTCCCGTCGCCGCCGACCGCGAGCCGCGGGCCGCGCTCCATGGCGGCGAGGGCCTGCTCGCCCTCGGCGCTCACTCGCGCGGGCGCGCCGAAGGTGCGCCCGCCGTCGGTCGACTCGGCGTGGAAGATCGCGTCCCGCTGACCCCACGCCAGGTGAACCGACTCGCCCCGGACCGCGACGGCCGGACCCTTCGCCCCGTCGGGCAGCCGGTGGACCCGGACCACGTCGTCGGCGAGGGCGGCAGGCACCGCCGCCAGCGACACGAGCACGGTCAGCGCGATCGAACGCATGGAGACCTCCGGTCGGGTCGTGACGCTACCGGTCGACGGCGCGCCGGACAACGTGCGCAGGAATCCGCGCTCGCGACCGATCAGGTTGCGGCTCTTTGCGCCCACTCCTCGAGCGTGGTCCGCCAGACCTGAGCTTGCGGCGGTCTCGGTCTTGCACCAGCTCGGACCCCACGGAGGTCATCGACGGTGCAGAGACGCATTCCGCTGCAGCGCCGGCTCGCGTACGGCCTCGTCGTCCTGACGGCCGCCGTCGCCGCGGCCGAGCTCGTCTGCCGCGTGCGCGAGGCGCGACGCGGCGGAGAGTATCGCTACGCGCCGCTCGAGCCCGACCCGCATCGCGGCTCGGTGCTCCGCCCCGGCGCGAGCTTCCAGCACAACGGCCGGGTCGCCCACATCAACTCGCTCGGCATGCGCGGACCCGAGGTCGGCCCGCGGCGCCCGGGCGTGCTGCGCGTGCTGTGCGTCGGCGGGTCGTCGACGTATGGGCTCGTGATCCGCGACGACGACAGCACCTGGCCCGCGCAGCTCGGCCGCGAGCTGCGCGCGCGAGGGATCGAGGCCGAGGTGCTCAACGCTGGCGTCCCCTCATGGACGCTGCGCTCGAGCCAGACGAACCTGGAGATGCGGCTGTACGCGCTCGAGCCGGACGTGATCGTCGTCTGCCACACCTTCAACGACCTCGTCGCGCCCGCGTCGAACTACGTCGGTGACTCGTTCGCCGAGGACGCGTCCGAGCTGTGGCGGCCGTGGCGATCGAGCGCCCTCCTGCGGGGTATCGGACGCAAGCTCGACCGGATCTCGCCCGAAGCGAAGAGCGATCACGTCGATCCGGCCCTGGCCGAGGCGTTCGAGCGGAACCTGCGACGCATGGTGGTCCGGGGCCGGGCGAACGGGGCGGTCGTGGTCCTCACGACCGAGCCGCATTGCCTGCGGCCCACGCTCGAGGCGTCCAGGATCGCGAAGGTCCCGGGGCTCGAGCCCTGGTACAGCTTCTACTGCACCCTCGAGTACCCGCCGCTCCTCGAAGGGGTCGAGCGGTTCTACGCGTCGACGCGGTCCGTGGCGCGTGCGCTCGACGCTCCCTTCATCGACCTCGAGCCGGCGATTCCGGACGACCCCGCGTTCTGGGGCTCGCCGATCCACCACACGGAGGCAGGCGAGGCGGTGATCGCCAAGCATCTCGCGAACGCCCTCGTCGAGCGCAGGGTGCTGGCGTCGGTCCGTCGAACGCGCGAGGTCGAGGTCGCGGCAAGCGACTGAGCGTCTCGCGCGCGCGACGTCGTCACATGAATGTGACGCGCGGCGTGAGCGGCTGGGCACGACAGGCCGGGAATGCTAGGGTCCGCCCTCGCGTTCCCAGGACGGCCCATGGTCCGCTTCGTTCGCCCCCTCTCGCTGCTGCTCGCCGCGCTGATCGCGCTGGCCGGGGGGACGTTCGACCTGTGCGGCTGCGAGGGTGCCGTTCACGGCAGCCTGTGCGCCGAGGCCGAGCTGCCCGCGCCGGTCGCCGACGCCTGCTGCTGCTGCGAGCCCGAGACCCCGCCCGCGCCCCAGACCGACCTCCAGCTCCGCTCGGTTGGCTGCGAGTGCCCGGTCGTGCAGCTCGCGACCTCGCCCGCGTCCGATCCGGCGTCGGTGGTCCCGGGAGTCACGGCCGACCTGACCAAGGCGCTACACGTCGATCTGCCGCTGGCGCAGCAGGACGTGGTCACGGCCACCGACGCGACGAGCGCGCGCTCGCCGCCGCCCGAGCCGGGCGGCATCCGTCGACATCTCCTCCTCTCGGTCCTGCGCTGCTAGACGGACCCGACGGCGACCTTGGTCGCCGTCGCTGCCGGTCCGTACGCGCGTCGCCGACCCCTCTCGCCACTGAGGCGCATGAGGTTGGGTCCGCCTCGCGAACCCCTGTAAGGAATCAGCGCGCTCGCGTCTGCAGTGCGAGTCGTGCGCCAGGACGGCGCGCGGCGTGCACTCGGCAGATCGGGAAGGATCTCCATGAGGCTTCCACGTTCACGCAGGCTCCGCGCCTCGGCGCTCGCGCTCGTCGTCTTCACGACGGGCTGCATCGCCGGCTACTCGGAGTCGAGGGCCGAGGCCGACCGGTATCGCGAGTCGCTCCGCTGGGAGGACGAGGCCGACCTCATCGGTCCCAACGCTCGTCCCGCGGACCCGGGCGACGCCGCGTTCGTTGGAACGCTCGTCCCCGCCTTGGTCGCGGACGAGGTCGTGCGTCGCAACCCGGACGTCCGCGCGGCCCTGGAGCGGTGGGTCGCCTACCTCGAGCGGGCGCCGCAGCGCACCGCGCTGCCGAACCCCGCGTTCGCCTACCGCTACTCGTCGATGTTCAAGATGCACACGTACGAGCTCATGCAGGAGGTGCCGTTCCCGGCCAAGCTCCTGGCCGACGGGCGCGCGGCGCTCGCCGACGCGCGCGCCATGCGCGCCGAGCTCGACGAGCAGACGAACCTGCTTCGCGCGCGGGCCGAGCAGGCGCTCGCCAACCTCCACCTCGCGCGGCGCTCGCTCGAGCTCGTCGACCAGAACGCCGCGCTCGTGGACCGGTTCATCGAGATCGCCAACTCGCGTTACACCGCGGGGACGGCGACGCAGTCCGACGTGCTCCGCGCGCAGGTCGAGCGCGAGGGGCTGCGGGAGGAGCGGGCCATGTTCGTCCGCGACGTGCAGGTGGCCGAGAGCATGCTCAACGTGCTCCTCGACCGGGCGCCCGAGGCGCCCCTCGGGCCGGTGGCGATCGTCGACGCGCCCGGCGCGCTCGAGCCGTTGACGGTGCTCTACGAGCGCGCCCTGCAGCAGCGCCCCGAGCTGGCGGCGTTCCGCGCTCGCGCCGACGCGCAGCGCGAGATGCTCTCGCGCGCCCAGCTCGAGTGGGTGCCCGACTTCGTCGTCGGCGGCGGCTACGTGCGCGACTTCGGCGAGGACGAGGACCAGGTCGAGCTCACGGCGGGCCTGTCCCTGCCGGTGTGGCTGGGCCGGATCCGCGGCGGGGTCGCCGAGGCCGAGGCGAACGTCCGGCGGGCCGACGCGGAGACTCACTCGACGCGCAACCGCGTGTTCGACGAGGTGCGCCAGGCCGCCGCGCGGCTCGCCGCGGCGACCGAGCGATCGACGATCCTTCGCGAGGCGACGCTCCCGCGGGCCCGGCAGAACGTCGAGGTCTCGCAGGCGGCGTACGTCTCCGGCCAGCTCGGCTTCCTCGAGCTCGTCGACGCGCAGCGCGTGTCGCTCATGAAGGAGCTCGAGCTCGAGCGAGTCCGCGCAGAGCGGACGTCGGCTCAGGCGGAGCTGCGCCAGGCCACCGGTGATTCCACGACGGAGGAGAGGCCATGACCGACCCGGCACCCGAGAAGACCGCTCCGGCTCCGGCCGGCGTCGATCGCCGCAAGTGGCCGCTCCTGGCCGCGCTCGCCCTCCTCGCCGCGTTCTTCCTCGGCATGGCGGTCCGGGGCGGCGGCGCGCCCCCGAGCGGACCACCCGCGAAGGGACCGGTGGCGACGGTCTGGACCTGCTCCATGCACCCACAGATCCGCCTGGATCACCCCGGGAGCTGTCCGATCTGCGGCATGGACCTCGTGCCCGTGAGCGCCGACGGCGCCGACGCGGGCCCGGTCGGCGACGACCAGGTCGCGCTGGGTCCGCACGCGAGGGCCATGGCGCAGGTCGAGACTGCGCTCGTGTCGAGCCGGCTCCTCACGAAGGAGCTGCGGACGGTGGGCAAGGTCGAGGTCGACGAGACCGCGGTGGCGTATCTCACGGCGCGCATCGACGGACGCGTCGACCGCGTGTTCGCCGACTTCCCGGGCACCGTCGTCGCGAAGGGCGACCACCTGGTCGAGATCTACAGCCCCGACCTCTACACGACGCAGCAGGAGCTGCTCGGCGCGCTGCGCATCGAACGTCAGGGCCCGGGCGGGCCGGCGGCGTCGACCGCCGCGCGCCGGCGCCTCGAGCTGTGGGGGATCACGCCTGAGCAGGTCGAGAAGGTGGTCGAGACGGGCCAGCCGCTCACGCACCTCACGGTCAACGCGCCGCTCGGCGGCACCGTGATCGAGAAGACCGTGCGGGCCGGCCAGTACGTGAAGACCGGCGACTCGCTCTACACGATCGCGGACCTGGGCCGCGTGTGGGTCACGCTCGACGTCTACGAGCGCGACCTGGCCTGGGTCCGCTTCGGCCAGTCGGTGGAGCTGACGGTCGAGAGCGCGCCCGGCCGGCGCTGGACGGGCACCGTGGCCTTCGTCGAGCCCGTGCTCAACGAGGCCACGCGCACGGTGCGCGTGCGCGTGGTCCTCGAGAACTCGCAGGGCACGTTCAAGCCGGGCATGTTCGCCCAGGCGCTCCTGCGCGCCCCGATCCAGACCGACGGGACCGCCGGCTCGACCGGGCTCGAGGGCAAGCACACGTGCCCCATGCACCCGTTCGTCGTCCGCGACGCGGGCGGGAAGTGCCCGGTGTGCGGCATGGACCTGATCCTGGTCCCGGGCGAGGCCAGGGCGCCCGCGCCGATCCTGGCCGTGCCGGCCGAGGCCGTGCTCACGACGGGCGTGCGCAGGCTCGTCTACGTCGAGGACCGGCCCGGCGTCTACCGCCTCGTCGAGCCCTCCCTCGGGCCAAGGGCCGGCGACCACTACCCCGTGCTCGGCGGCCTGACCGAGGGCCAGCGCGTCGTCACGCGCGGGAGCTTCCTCCTCGACTCGCAGTTCCAGATCAGCGGCAAGCCGAGCCTGCTCTACCCCGAGGGCGGCGGCGCCGCGGCCGGCCATGACCATGGCGGCGGACAGCCCGCGTCGGGGCACGAGGGCCACGCCACGCCGACTCCCCCGAACGAGCCGCCGGGCGCGCCGGCGCAGGGCCACACCGGGCAGGAGGGGCACGAGGGGCACGGGACGCCGCCGCCTACGGCGACCGAGCCGCCGCCCGCTCCCGCCAGGCCCACGGCCGCGCAGGTCTACACGTGCCCCATGCACCCCGAGGTCACGAGCCCCACGCCGGGTGAGTGCCCGAAGTGCGGCATGGACCTCGTGCTCAAGCCCGCCGGCGGGGAGTAGGCCGTGGTCGCCGCGATCATCCGCTGGTGCCTCCGCAACACGTTCCTCGTGGCAGTCGCCGTCGCGGCCCTCATCGGCGCTGGCTGGTACGCGGTCCAGGAGACACCGGTCGACGCGATCCCGGACATCGGCGAGAAGCAGGTGATCGTCTACGCCGACTGGCCGGGCCGCAGCCCGCAGGACGTCGACGACCAGGTCACGTACCCGCTGACGATCGCGCTCGAGGGCACGCCCGGCGTCAAGGTCATCCGCTCGGCCTCGGGCTTCGGCTTCTCCATGGTCTTCGTGATCTTCAAGGACGAGGTCGACTACTACTGGGCCCGCAGCCGCGTCCTCGAGCGCATGAACGTCGCGCTCGCCCGCCTCCCCGAGGGCGTGCAGCCCGTGCTCGGCCCGGACGCCACCGCGCTCGGCCAGGTCTTCTGGTACACGGTCGAGGGCGAGGGCTTCGATCTGGGTGAGCTGCGCTCGATCCAGGACTGGTTCGTCCGCTACCAGCTCAACGCCGTCGAGGGCGTGTCCGAGGTCGCCTCGATCGGCGGCTTCGTGAAGGAGTACCAGGTCGACGTCGACCCGGTGAAGCTCCGCGCGCATCGCGTGACCCTCGACCAGGTCGCGTCGGCCGTGCAGCGCGCCAACATCGACGTGGGCGCGAAGGTCCTCGAGGTCAACCAGGTCGAGTTCTTCATCCGCGGCGTCGGCTTCGTGAAGTCGGTGGACGACCTGCGCCGCACCCCGATCCGCTCCGAGGGCGGCACGCCGCTCTTCGTGCAGGACGTGGCAAGCGTGGAGCTCGGGCCCGAGTTCCGTCGCGGTGCGCTGGACAAGGCGGGCGCGGAGGCCGTGGGCGGCGTCGTCGTCATGCGCTACGGCGAGAACCCGCTGCGCGTGATCGAGCGCGTCAAGGCCAAGCTCGCCGAGATCGCCCCGGGCCTGCCCGAGAAGACGCTGCCCGACGGCCGCATCTCGAAGGTGAAGGTCGTGCCGTTCTACGACCGCACCGGGATCATCCACGAGACGATGGCCACGCTGCGCGAGGCCCTCACCGAGGAGGCGATCGCCGCCGCGCTCGTCGTGCTGGCGTTCCTCCTCCATCTGCGCGCCGGCATGACGATCGTGCCCACGCTGCCGCTCTCGGTGGGCATGGCCTTCCTGGCCATGTACCTGCTCGGCATCGACTCCAACATCATGTCGCTGGCCGGGCTCGCGATCGCGATCGGCGACGTCGCCGACATGTCGATCATCATGACCGAGAACATCTACCGGCACGTCGCCATGAACGACGCGCGGTCCTACCGCCAGCGCGTCGAGGACGGCGCGACGGAGGTCGGGGGCGCGATCCTGACCGCGGTCAGCAACACGATCGTCTCGTTCCTGCCCGTGTTCTTCCTCACCGAGCAGGAGGGGAAGATGTTCAAGCCGCTCGCCTACACGAAGACGTTCGCCATCACGGCGTCGGCGATCCTGGCCGTGACCGTCGTCCCGGTCCTCGCCTATCACCTGCTGAAGCCGGTGACCTGGACCCGCCGCCGGTCGCTCGCGATCGCGGCCGCTGCCGGAGTGGGCCTCACGCTCGCGATCGGCCTCGCGGCCCGGACCTGGCTGCTCGGTCCGGACGCGCCGGCCCACCAGGGCTGGCTGATCGCGCTCGCGGCTGGCGTCGGCACCTTCGCGCTCGTCTACCGCATGACGCGCGAGCGGCTCCTGCCGCTCGAGGAGAACCTCGTCTCCCGCGGGATCCTCCGCGTCTACGAGCCGGCGCTGCGCTGGGTGCTGGTGCACAAGAAGACGTTCCTGGCGCTCCCCACGGCGATCCTCCTCTTCGGCCTCACGATCTGGCTCGGCTGGGCCACGATTGCATCGCCGATCCGCGCCGGTCTCTCGCGCATCGGCCTCGACCCTGGTGGGCTCACGGTCTGGCAGCGGCTCGAGACAACCTTCCCGGGCCTCGGGCGCGAGTTCATGCCGCCGCTCGACGAGGGTTCGCTCCTCTACATGCCCTCGCTCGTTCCCGCAGGCTCGCTCACGGCCGCCAGCGACGTGATCGCGCTGCAGGACGCGGCGATCAAGAGCGTGCCCGAGGTCGAGAGCGTCGTGGGCAAGCTCGGCCGGGCCGAGTCGGCGCTCGACCCGGCGCCTGTCGGCATGATCGAGACGGTCATCATGCTCAAGCCCGAGGCGCAGTGGCGGCGCGTGCGGGTCGAGCGCTTCTACTCGAGCTGGCCGTCGTGGCTGCAGCCGCTCCCGCGCTTCTTCTGGGCCGACGAGCGCGCGATCACGAAGCGCGAGCTGCTCGACGAGCTGCGCACGAAGACCGACATCCCGGGCGTCCTGCCGACGTGGCTCCAGCCGATCCAGACCCGGATCGTCATGCTCCAGAGCGGCTTCCGGGCCATGATGGGCGTGAAGATCTACGGCGCCGACCTGCGCGAGATCGAGCGCGTCGGGCTCCAGATGGAGCAGCTCCTCCGCCACGTGCCGGGTGCCACCGACGTCGTGGCCGACCGGATCACGGGCAAGCCGTACGTCGAGATCAAGATCGACCGCGAGCGCGCGGCGCGCTACGGCGCGAACATCCGCGACGTCCAGGACGTGATCGAGATCGCGATCGGCGGCCAGATGCTGACGACCTCGGTCGAGGGCCGCGAGCGCTACCCGATCCGGGTGCGCTACCCGCGCGAGCTCCGCGACAACCTCGAGGCGCTCGAGCGGATCCTCGTGCCGACGACCGACGGCCAGCAGGTGCCGCTGAGCCAGGTGGCCGACGTGCGCTTCACGGTCGGGCCGCAGGAGATCAAGAGCGAGAACACGCTCCTCGTCGGCTACGTGACGATGAACACGCGCGACCGCGACGAGGTGAGCGTCGTCGAGGACGCCGACAAGCTGCTGCGCGAGAAGATCGCCGCGGGCGAGCTCGTCCTGCCGAAGGGCTACTACTACCAGTGGGCCGGCCAGTTCGAGAACCAGGTCCGCTCGACGGATCGGCTGAGCAAGCTCATCCCGCTCTGCCTGCTCCTCGACTTCGTGCTCCTCTACCTCGGCTTCGGCCGCTGGTGGGTCGCGCTCCTCGTCTTCTCCGGGATCTTCGTCTCGGCGGCCGGCGGCTTCCTCATGGTCTTCCTGTGGGGAGTCAACATGAGCGTGGCCGTGTGGGTCGGCTTCATCGCGCTGTTCGGCGTGGCCGAGGACGACGGCGTCGTCATGGGGACGTACTTGACCCAGCTCTTCACCGAGCGCACGCCCACCTCCGTCGACGAGGTCCGCGAGGTCGTCGTCGAGGCCGGCCGCAAGCGCATCCGGCCCTGCCTCATGACGATCGCCACGACCGTGATCGGCCTGATCCCGGTGTTCCTCACCACGGGCCGCGGCTCGGACGTCATGCAGCCCATGGCGATCCCCTCGGTCGGCGGGATGGCCGTGTCCCTCATCACCTTGTTCATCGTGCCCTGCATCTACTCGTGGGTCGAAGAGGCGCGCGTGCGCCGTCGTCTCTCGAGCGGGGCCCAGCCTGCGTCGCCCGTCGAGGCGCAGGCCTGAAGCCAGACGGCCGCCCTGCTCCAGGCGGCCCGCAGATCCAACCGGAGCGAAGGAAGCTCAGCATGAAGACGTTCTTCAAGTCGGCCGCGCTGTTCAGCGTGGCCATCTCGATCGCGGTGGCCCAGGACGCCGCGCCCGCCGCTGCGCCCGGCCCGCACGGCGGCGTCGTCCGGCCCGTCGGTGACATGAAGGTGGAGGTCGTGATCGATCGCGAGGGCGTGCACGTGTTCGCCGTGAACGCCCAGGACCAGGCCGTGGAGCTGAAGGACGCCGCGGGCAAGGTCGAGGTCCGGCAGGAGGGCGCGGAGCCGAAGGCCGCGGACCTGCGCCAGGCGGGCGGCCGCGGGCCGTCGCGCCTCCAGGGCCGCGTCGACCTCGCGCGCGTGCCGGAGACGCCGACCACGACCGTGCGCGTGGAGCTCACGAACCTGCCGGGCCGCACCGAGCCCGCGACGATCGAGCTGCCCTTCCGCCTGGCTCGCCTGATCGAGTACGTCTGTCCGATGGCCTGCGTCCCGGCCCAGGCCGAGGCGGGGAAGTGCAGCCGCTGCAAGATGGACCTCGTGGCCGCGCCGTTCATCTACGCCTGCCCCATGCACCCCGAGGTCACCTCGCGCCAGGCGACCGACAAGTGCTGGACCTGCAAGATGCGCCTCGAGAAGAAGTCCGAGAGCCAGCAGGGCGGCCACGGCGCGGGCGGCGGTCACGGCGGCGGCGGTGGCGGTCACCGTCACTAGGTCGGCCTCTGCGGGAGCCCTCCGGCGCCTCAGGCGCCGGAGGGTTCGGGCCCTCCAGCCATGGGCGATGAACCCGATCCGGGACGGATCGCACGGAGCCACCTGAGCTTGTGGCTGGTCTCCTGCGTGCCCTGTGGGGACCGAGGAGCGCACCATGCTTCGTACACATTCGGTCACGCTCGCCGTGCTGGTCGGGGTCGCCCTCTCCTCGAGCGTCGCGCTCGCCGACCACCTCTCCTACTCGCTCCGGGTGACCGCCTCGCCGAACCCGGCAGTGGGCGCGTCGAGCCGGGTCTACCTGCGCGTCCTGAAGCAGAACGGCTCGGTCGTGCGGCAGTTCGACGACCTGCACACCCAGCCCATGCACCTGATCGCCGTGAGCCAGGACCTGGCCGACTTCCAGCACGTCCACCCGCGCCTCTCGCCGCTAGGGTACCTGTCGACGCAGCTCCGCTTCTCGCGTCCCGCGCCCTACACGCTCTTCGCGGAGTACGACCCGGCCGGAGCGGCGGGCGAGCGCACGAGCCGCCATGTGCTCCGACCCAGTGGTTCCCAGCCGGCCCCCGCGCAGCTGGACGGCTCGGTGGCGTTCGATGGCGAGCTGACGAGGCGCATGACCGTCGGCTCGACGAGGGTCTCGCTCGTGGGCGCGATGACGAACCGTCTGCGCGCAGGCGTCGCGTCGTCGATCCACTTGCAGGTCGACGACACCGGCGGAGCGCCCGTGGCCCTCGAGAACTACATGGGCATGCCCGCCCACGCGATCGTCGTCTCGCAGGACCTGCGCGACTTCCTCCACCTGCACGGCATGCCGGCCGGTACGCATGGCGGCATGACCGGCGCGGTGCACGGTGGCCACCATGGGGGGCACGGGACGCCGCCGCCGTCGACCGGAGCGGTGGCGCACCTCTCGATCGATGTGAAGTTCCCGCGCGCCGGCCTCCACAAGCTCTGGGTCCAGGTCCAGCGCGCCGGCCGGGCGATCACGGTGCCGTTCGTGGTGCGCGTCGAGTAAGCGATCCCGGCGAGCGGGGGGGAAGGACACGCCCTGAGCCTCGAGAGCGCTGTCGATTCCGTCCGGGTCCGTGCACACTGACCGTATGGCGAAGAAGGCCGAGCAGACGCTCGAGACCCTGCTGGCGAACCACGATCGGTTCCTGCGCTTCCTCGAGCCGCGCGCCGGCAGCCGGGAGGCCGCCGAGGACGTGCTGCAGGCGGCGTTCGTGAAGGGCCTCACGAAGGCCCAGGACATCCAGGACGGCGAGAGCGCGGTCGCCTGGTTCTACCGGCTGCTCCGCAACGCCCTGATCGACCACCACCGGCGGCGCGCCGCGGAGAAGCGCCGGCTCGAGGTCCACGCGAGCGGCCTCTCCGAGGCGGACGAAGACGAGGCGCTGCGCGAGACCGTGTGCGAGTGCATGGGCGAGCTGATCCCGCTGCTCAAGCCCGAGTACGCGACCGTCCTGCGGCGGGCCGAGCTCGAGGGCGCGTCGCTCCAGACGGTCGCAGGCGAGCTCGGGATCACGGCGAACAACGCGGGCGTGCGGCTCCATCGCGCCCGCGCCGCCTTGAAGAAGAAGCTGGAGGACGCCTGCGGGACCTGCACGGAGCACGGCTGCCTGCGCTGCTCCTGCGCCGAGGGCTGACCGCTGCTCAGCGCGACGAGCCGGGCGTCGACTGGCGGCGGAGCAGCACGCACTCGACGTAGTGAGCGGCGGTGCACGCGCCCGTGTGGTGGTGGGCGCAGACGTCGCGGAGCGACGTGACGCGCTCCGACGCCCCATGGAGGGACGGGTCGAGCGGGGACGCGTCGCCCTGGAGCTGGCGCAGGCATGGCTCACCGAGAGGTTCGCCGCCGGCGACCGAGAGCAGGGTGTCCGTCGCCGCGACCCGGACGTTGACGTCCTGGTCCGAGCTGGCCGCCTGCTTCAGGATCCGCAGCTCCTCGGCCGTGAGCGGCGCGTCGGCGGGGCGGCACACGCGCAGCGCGTAGGCGGCGGTCGTTCGACCCTGCGCCGTCGCGCCCTCCTCGAGCTCCTCGCGCGCCACGGCGAGCGGGTCGCCCAGGATCACGCTCTGCGGTCCGCAGACGTCCCCGGCCTCGAGCCGCGAGCGCGCGCGCCACCTGCTGAGGATCGGCGTCAACACGCAGGGCAGCACGATGAGCGAGAGGACGACGAACGCCGACCGCGGCCAGCGGCGGATCCCCGCCCCGCTCTCGGCGCTCCGGGCCGGCGGGCGATGGTCGAACTTCTTCGGGACCACGGGGTGGTCAGGGGCATCTCCGTGTGGTGTCCGTGGACGCATGCGTCTCCTCCGCCGGAGCGCGGTGCAGCACGTGCTGGACCACAGCCTGCCGGCCTCGCACCCGCGGGTTCGGTCGTCCGCGTCCCACGCGTGAGACGTCGAGTCATCGAAGCGCGATCGATCCGGCCCTCCCCGCCGCGGTGTAATGAAGCTCGGGGGGCGGCGTCTGCGGGATCGAGGAGTGACCTGTGACCCCGACGAAGACCGATTCCGCTGGCCCTGATCTCGAACACGACTGCTGCGGCGGCCACGGCGCTGGCAGCGCCCCTGCTCCCGCTTCGCCCGCCCAGGTGCTCGACCCGGTGTGCGGCATGACGATCGACCCCGCGGACGCCGCGGGCACGCACGAGCACGAGGGGACGAGCTACGCGTTCTGCAGCACCCACTGCCTGAAGGCGTTCGTGGCGAACCCCGAGCGCTACGTGGGTGAGCACGCAGGGCACGAGCACGAGGAGCACGCGACGGAGGCGAAGGCCGCGGCGACGGGCACCGAGTACACGTGCCCGATGCACCCGGAGGTCGTGCGCTCCGAACCGGGCCCGTGCCCGCTGTGCGGCATGGCGCTCGAGCCGAAGACGATCACGGCCGCGCCCGAGGACGACAGCGAGCTCCGCGACATGACGCGGCGGTTCTGGATCGGCATGGCGCTCACGATCCCCCTCATGGCGCTGGCCATGTCGGAGATGCTGCCGGGCGCGCCGATCCATCACGCGCTCGGCCGCGCGCTGAACTGGCTCCAGCTCGGTCTCGCCGCGCCAGTCGTCCTGTGGGGCGGCTGGCCCTTCTTCCAGCGCGGCTGGGCGTCGCTCGCCCACCGCAGCCTGAACATGTTCACGCTGATCGCGCTGGGCACGGGCACGGCCTTCATCTACAGCCTCGTCGGCACGCTCTGGCCCGAGGCGTTCCCGCCCTCGGCCCGCGGCCACGGCGGCGTCGTGGCCGTCTACTACGAGGCGGCCGCGGCGATCACGACCCTCGTGCTCCTGGGCCAGGTCCTCGAGCTGCGGGCTCGGAGCAGCACGAGCAGCGCGATCCGCGCGCTGCTCGGGTTGGCCCCGAAGACCGCGCGCCGGGTCGGGGCGACCGGCGACGAGGACGTGCCGCTCGAGCACGTGCAGAAGGGCGATCGGCTGCGCGTCCGGCCGGGCGAGAAGGTCCCCGTCGACGGCAAGCTGCTCGAAGGGTCGAGCACCGTGGACGAGTCCATGGTCACGGGCGAGCCGATTCCCGTGGAAAAGCAGCCCGGCGACTCGGTGACTGGCGGCACGATCAACGGCAACGGCTCGTTCGTGCTGCGCGCCGAGCGCGTCGGCAACGAGACGTTGCTCGCGGAGATCGTGCGCCGCGTGAGCGAGGCTCAGCGCAGCCGCGCGCCGATCCAGCGCCTCGTCGACCAGGTGTCCGCCTGGTTCGTCCCCGCCGTGATCGCGATCGCGGCGCTGACCTTCGTCGCGTGGTGGAACCTCGGCCCCGAGCCGCGCCTCTCGAACGCGCTGCTCGCGGCCGTGGCCGTGCTCGTGATCGCCTGCCCCTGCGCGCTGGGCCTCGCCACGCCCATGAGCGTCATGGTCGGCACCGGCCGCGGCGCGCTGGCCGGCGTGCTCGTGCGCGACGCGCGGGCCCTCGAGCAGCTCGGGCAGGTCGACACGGTCCTCGTCGACAAGACCGGCACGCTCACCGAGGGCAAGCCGCGCCTGGCCTCGCTCACGCCGGCCGCCGGCCAGGATCCACTCGAGCTGCTCGGGCTCGCGGCCGCGCTCGAGCGGCCGAGCGAGCACCCGCTCGCCGCCGCGGTCCTCGCGGCCGCGGCCGAGCGCGGCGCGCCCTCGCTCGAGGCGACCGGGTTCCTCGCGGTCCCCGGGAAGGGCGTCACGGGCCGCGTGGCCGACCGCGCCGTCGCGCTCGGGAACGCCGCCCTGCTCTCGGAGCTCGGCGTCGAGCCCGGCCCCCTGGGGCCGAGGAGCGACGAGCTCCGCGCGGCCGGCCAGACGGTCGTGTTCGTCGCCGCCGACGGGAGGGTGATCGGCCTGGTCGGCGTCGCCGACCCGATCAAGCCGTCGACGCCCGAGGCGCTGTCCCTCCTCCGCGAGGCGGGCGTGAAGGTGGTCATGCTCACCGGCGACGCGCGCTCCACGGCCGAGGCCGTCGCGCGGGAGCTCGGGATCGAGGAGGTGCGGGCCGAGGTCCGCCCCGAGGGGAAGGCCGAGGTCGTGGACGAGCTCCGCCGCACCGGCCGCGTGGTCGCCATGGCCGGCGACGGCGTGAACGACGCCCCCGCGCTGGCCGCTGCCCACGTCGGGATCGCCATGGGCACGGGCACGGACGTCGCGGTCGAGAGCGCCGCGATCACCCTCGTCCGCGGCGACCTCCGCGGGATCGCGCGGGCACGGCGCCTGAGCCAGCAGACGATGAGGAACATCCGCCAGAACCTCGTCCTCGCCTTCGCCTACAACGTGCTCGCCATCCCGGTCGCGGCCGGCGTGCTCTACCCGGCCTTCGGCCTCCTCCTGAGTCCGATGATCGCCAGCGCGGCCATGAGCCTGAGCTCGGTCTCGGTGATCGCCAACGCGCTGCGGCTGCGGAAGGTCGAGCTGTAGGCGTCACGCGCGCAGGACACCGTCATGCGCACGTGACGGAGGGCCGCGTGCAGCTGCGCGAAACGCCGGCACCGTGATTGCAGTTGCAGGGGCATGAGCTCGAACCTCTCCGCGCCTGCCCACGCGCTCGACGCCGACGCCGTCGCGCGTGGGCTCGCCACCGACCCGATGCGCGGCCTCGCCCCCGACGCCGCCCGCGCGCGGCTGGCAGAGCTCGGGCCGAACGAGCTGACCGAGGAGCCGCCGGCGCCCGCGTGGCGGCGCTTCGTGGCCCAGCTCAACCAGCTCGTGGTGTGGATCCTCCTCGGGGCGGCCGCGATCGCGGCGGCGACCGGCGAGTGGACGGACGCGGGCGCGATCCTGGCGATCGTCCTGCTCAACGCGTTCCTGGGCTTCGTCCAGGAGGAGCGCGCCGAGCGGGCGCTCGCGGCGCTGCAGAAGATCGCCGCGCCCCAGGCGCGCGTCGTGCGCGGCGGCGCGGACGCCATCGTCGGCGCCAGCGACCTCGTCCCGGGCGACGTGGTCAGGATCGAGGCCGGCGACCGCGTCCCGGCGGACGCGCGACTCGTCGAGGCCTTCGGCCTGCGCGTCGACGAGGCGCTCCTCACGGGCGAGTCGGTCCCGGTGGACAAGGAGGCGCGGGGAGCGCTCGACGCGGCGGCTCCGCTCGCGACGCGGTCGAACATGCTCCACGCGGGGACCATGGCCGTGGCCGGGACCGCGCGCGCGGTCATCGTCGCCACGGGCATGTCGAGCGAGCTCGGCCGAATCGCCGGGCTCATGCACAGGCAGGAGCGCGAGCCCACGCCGTTGCAGAAGAAGCTCGAGGAGCTGGGCAGGGCGCTCCTGGGGGTGTGCCTGGTCGTGGGCGCGGCGGTCTTCGCGCTCGAGTGGTGGCGGGAGGGTCACCCCGGCGACGCGCTCCTCCTGTCGATCAGCCTCGCGGTCGCGGCCGTGCCCGAGGGGCTCCCGGCCGTCGTCACGGTGGCCCTCGCGGTCGGCCTGCAGCGCATGGCCCGGCGCAACGCGCTGATCCGGCGGCTGCCGAGCGTCGAGACCCTCGGCGCGGTGACCGTCATCTGCTCCGACAAGACCGGGACGCTCACGCGCAACGAGATGACCGTCCGCGAGGTGTGGGTCGGCGGCCGCCGCCTGCGGGTCACGGGCGCCGGCTACTCCCCGACCGGCGGGATCGCGGGCGCCGAGGGCGGCGCGCCCGTCGACGCGCAGGCCGACCCCGCCCTGCGGCGCGCGCTCAGGATCGGGGTCCTGTGCAACAACGCGCGGCTCGAGCCGAGCAAGGACGGCAGCGAGTGGTTCGTCGTCGGCGACCCGACCGAGGGCGCGCTCCTGGTCCTGGCGCGGAAGGCCGGCGTGTCGGCCACGGAGCGCGTCACCAGCCAGATCCCGTTCGACTCGCAGCGGAAGCTGATGTCCGTCGTCGTCGAGGAGGGCGGCGGCCGCGCCATGCTCACGAAGGGCGCGCCCGAGGCGGTCCTCTCCCGCTGCGTCTCCAGGCGCGGCGCCGACGGCCAGGTCGTCCCGCTCGACGACGCCGGTCGGCGCGCCGTGCTCGCCGAGGCCGACGCGATGGCCGGCCGCGCCCTGCGGGTCCTGGCGCTCGCCGATCGGGCCGCGCCGGAGGTCGACGGCGCCGGCGGCTGGCGCGAGGACGGGCTCGTCCTCGCCGGCCTCGTGGGCATGATCGACCCGCCGCGCGACGAGGTGAAGGCCGCGGTCGCCCGCTGCCGCGAGGCCGGGATCCGACCCGTGATGATCACGGGCGACCACCCGACGACCGCGCTGGCGATCGGCCGCGAGCTCGGCATCGCCGGGCCCGAGGACCGCGCGCTCACCGGCGTCGAGCTCGATCGCCTCGACGACCCGGCCCTCGCGGCGCAGGTCGTGGCGTCGCCCGTGTTCGCGCGCGTGACCGCGGAGCACAAGCTGCGGATCGTGCAGGCGTGGCGCCGCCGCGGCGAGGTCGTGGCCATGACCGGCGACGGCGTGAACGACGCGCCGGCCGTGCGGACGGCCGACATCGGGATCGCCATGGGACGCGGCGGTACCGAGGTCACGAAGCAGGCCTCGGCCATGGTCCTCGTCGACGACGACTTCGTCTCGATCGTGGCCGCCGTCGAGGAGGGCCGCGCGATCTACGACAACATCCGGCGCGTGGTGCTCCTCCTCCTCGGCTGCAACGTCGGCGAGGTCCTCCTCGTCCTCGTGGCCGCGATCGTCGGCTGGCCCGTCCCGCTCGCCGCCGTCCAGCTCCTGTGGATCAACCTCGTCACCGACGGCCTGCCGGCGCTGGGCCTGGTCATGGAGTCAGCCGAGCCCGGCGTGATGCGCCGGCCCCCGCGGCCGCCGAACGAGCCGGTCCTCACCCGCCCCACGATCGCGCTCGTCCTGGCCCTCGGCGCGCTCGTCGCGGGAGCGACCGCGGTCGGATTCGCGCTCGCCTACGGCGGCGACCCGGCCCGGCTCGACCGCGCGCGCACCGTCGCCTTCTGCGTGATGGCCTACGGCCAGCTTTTCCTCGCCTTCGCGGCGCGCAGCCACTGGGCCACGCTCCCCCAGCTCGGCCTGTTCACGAACCCCCACCTGCTCGGCGCGATCCTGATCTCGGGCCTCCTCCAGCTCGCCGCCGTGGCGATCCCCGCGGCGCACCCGGTCTTCGGCACGACCGGCCACCCCTTCACCGAGTGGCTGCTCGTCTTCGGGCTGGCGCTGGTCCCCGTGACGATCGTGGAGGTCGCGAAGCTCGGCCGGGCTGCCGCACGTCGAATCCAGGAGGGCCCGGTCGTCTGAAGCCGGGCGACTGGCCTCCGTACGACCCATGAGCGGTCAGCGGAGGATCGCTCGGCAAGAGGCCATGCGGTGTCCGGTGCTCTTGCCCTTGTAGACCTCGAAGGCGCCCAGCAGCCCGACGAAAGCACGATCGCCGACGACGTTCTCGGCCCCCGCCGGCAGCAGCATCTCGGGCGTGACCTCGCGCCTCGCGATGCCGGCGCCGGCGAGGACGGCGGCCAGGGTCGTGGCGTGCCGGCGTAGCGCGGCCGATGGCTGCTGGCCGTGGAGGCGGGTCGCGTCGAGGTCGCTGTTCACCAGGAGCGCCGCGGCGCCGTGACGGGCGACGGCGCGCCTTAGGACGACGGCGAGCTGCTCGCCGACGTGGTCGAACTTCACCGAGCCCGCGGCCTCGTAGCCGTCGAAGTGGATCACGGAGACGTCGTCGAGCTCGGGGCTCTCCACGTGGTCGAGTACGTCCCCGGCCAGCCAGCGGGCGTCGGGGTACCGCCGCCGGTAGTCGTCGATGCGGTCGTGGTCGAGATCCGCGCCCACGAAGCTCGACGGCGAGAGCACGGCCGCGTCGGTGAGCAGCTCGAGGGTGCGCCAGCCGGTGCTGCCCATCAGCTCGAGCCAGGCGCCGCGCAGCCGGCCGGGGGGCTCGTCGGTCCAGAGCTCGGGCGCCTGGTCGCGCAGGACCTCGAGGTGCCGGGCGCGGTAAGCGCGCTTCCCCTCGTTCTCGAAGGCGTCGCTCGACCGGTTCGAAACCTCCATCACGCGGTCTTCTTCCCGCCATTCTTCGCCTGGTAGTCGGCGTAGAGGCGGAGCAGCGTGGTCCGCGGCAGGCCGCGGCCGCCGGTGCGCAGGGCGCGATCGATGCGGTGCCACGTGTCGCCGGTCCTCTCGAGCTCGGGGTCGCACGTGGCCGCGTGCGGCCAGCTCCCCTCGCGTTCGAGGTAGGCGATGGCCATGGTCATCACGAACTCGAGGGTCAGCTCGCGCCGCACCGACCCCGGGGGCGCGGCGCCGCACACCTCGAACAGGAACTGGGCCAGGGAGGTGCGCCGCTTCATGCCGCGCAGGCCGTTCACGATCGCGGCGCCGATGCGGGTCCACGTCTCGCCGGGCGGCGCGCCCTCGATCTGGCCGTCCTTCATGGTGGGCCAGCGGCGGTGCTTCGCGCGGAAGGCGTGGGCCCAGCCCGCGACGAGCTCGTCGCTCAGGCGGATGAGGCGCGAGATGTTCCTGGCTCCGAGGGTCTCCAGGAAGCGCGCCAGCGTGATCGAGCCCCGCAGCCCGTGGAGGCCGCGCTGCAGCGCGACGTCCATGGCGCACCAGGTGAAGGGCGTCCCGGGGATCGGCCCGGACGCGCGGCTCGGCCACCGGCCGTGGGCCTTGGAGTGCGCGCGGGCCCACGTGGCGATCATGGTCCGCGTCACGCGGCGCGGGGCGAGGTGGTTCGGCGCGTCGCGGTGCTCCTCGAGGAGCTGCGCGAGCGACCCGCCCGCGGGCAGGCCCCGCGCGCCCTTGCGGAGCGCCGCATCGATCGCGCTCCACGTCTCGCCCGGCGCGCCGCGGACGTCGCCGCTGATCGCGCTCGGCCAGGCGCCGGTCGCGGCGTGCTCCGCGTCGGCCCAGGACAGGACGAGCTCGATCGTGAGCGGGACCGGGACGGCGGCCTTGAGCCGGTCCGCGAACGCCCGCATGTCGCCGCCGCTGAGCACGTGCACCTGCTGGCGGAGCTTGGCGAGGAACGGCGAGCCCTCGAGCGTCTGCTTCCGGAAGTCGGACAGGACGATGCCGAACGCCTGGCGCATGGCCTCGCGCACCTGGGGATCGATCCTCAGGCGGGTGTCGATCTCCTTCTCGACCCGGGCCGCGACGTCCGTGGCCGTGTCGGGCAAGGAGGCGAGGAGCTCGACCACCGCCTGCTCGATGACGTCGAGCGGGAGGTCGGGCCGCTCCGAGAGCGTCTGCTCGATGAGCGTCTCGACGCTCACCGGCTGCTCCGCCTCGACGAGCTGCTCGTGTGCAGCGGCCAGGGCGAGCTGCGCCTCGGCGCGCGTGACGAGGTCGCCAGTGGCGTTGGTGATGTCGATCGCCTCGTCCACCTGGTCCTCGGGCTTGGCCACGAAGGCGCTGCGCACGCCGCGCTGGACCGCCGCCGTCGCGACCCAGGCCGCGCCGATCTCGTGGTCCGCCAGGTACGTCGCGACGAGGAGGGCGTGCCGGCTGTGGTCGATCGCGAGCTCGGCGAGCGAGTCGCTGTTCGCGCCCGGGACGAAGAAGACCATGCGCGCGAGGTCGCGGTAGGCGGCCGGGTATCCGTCGGGCTTCCGCCTGAGAGCGCGCCCCGCAAGCTGCGCGACCAGCTGCAGCGAGGCCGGGATGCCGATCGAGTAGACTGCCGCGCAGATCGGCCAGTCCGTGCCCTCGCACACCCGCGCGATGCCGATGATGACGTCGATCTCCGACGTGGAGAACGTCCTCCCGCGCTCCGACTCGAGCGCCTGCAGGAAGGTGTACTTGCGCTCCCTCGCCATGCCCGAGGCATCGAGGACACGGGCACCGGCGCGGCGGAACGCGGCCACGAGCCGGCGCACGAGCTGGCCGCGGCCCGGCGGGACCCTGACGATCGTCTTCGGCTTCCCGTCCGCGAGCCACTTCTTCACTACCGTCCTGGTCGTGGCCGCGGTGAAGCAGCCGGGCGGCGGCCTGTCGCCCGTGAACTGCGCCGCCGAGACGCGCTGGCCCCTGCTGCCGATGGCCACGATCTCGCTCGTGAGCGTGCGCGGCGCGTAGCCCTCCCCCATGTGCTCGGCCATCGAGCGCCTGATGAGCTTCATGTCGTCCAGCACGACCTTCTGACCGTCCGTTCTGTACGGCGTGGCCGTCAGGAACAGGAGGCGCCCGCCCCGCTCTCGCCAGAGGCGGGCGATCCTCGAGAGTCCGCGGGCGGGCACGTGGTGGGCCTCGTCGCAGATGAGGAGGCGGCCGCTGAGGTCGGCCGGGAGATCCTGCTCCCTCAACGTGCACAGGGCCGAGTGCGTGCAGACGAGCGCGTAGGCGCGCTCGGCCGCGGCGAGGTAGCGCTGGATCGACCGGCGCGTCCCGCAGCCGTCGCGACGCGCCGCGCGGAAGAGTCGCTCCGAGATCCTCAGCACCGGCTGAGCGGCCGTCCCGCTCGGCCAGGAGACGAGGGCGTCGCTCGCGCCCAGGAACCCCTGCTCGATCTGCTCCTGCGGGGCGGTCACGATCACGTGCGAGAAGCCACCCGGCATGCCGAGGTCCAGGCCCACGAGCGTCCGGATCATCAGCGTCTTGCCCGAGCCCGTGGGCGCCTCGATGCACACGTCGCGCGAGCGCCGGATGCGGCCGAGGATCCAGGCCTGATAGATCGCCAGGACGAACGAGATGACGATCGAGGCGCGGCGCGACTCGGTGTGCGGCGGTCCTGCCGGGGTGATGTCGAAGATCTGATGGTCCATACGGTCCTCCGTGTTTCCTGCGTGACATCTACATCGGTCACGCATGACAGCGCAAGAGGGGACTTCAGCCCGGGCGCGGGTCGGCCGATAGATCCTTGAGGGGCCTATCGATGGCTCGCAAACGGACCATCGTGCAGACGCTCGCCGAGCGAGTTCGAGAGCTCCGGGAAGGCCAAGGGATGACCCAGGCCGACCTCGCCCGAGCCGCGGACCTGACGCCGAGTCACGTGCTCAAGCTCGAGCGCGCCGCGCACACCCCCAAGATCGACACCATCGAGGCCGTGGCCACCGCGCTGGGCATCACCGTCTCCGAGCTCCTGGCGACCGGGAAGACATCGAACCCTGGGCCCGACCGCGCCGACCGCCTCGCGCAGCGAGCACGCGAGCTCGGTGACGAAGCCATCGAGGCGCTCGAACACGTCCTCGCCGCCATGGCCACCATGCGCGGCCGCCGCGGAGGCTGAGGCCTCGCCGTTGCCCGTCGCTCCGTCCGAGTAGGTTGGAGGCGTGAGGTCACGACACTCTCGCCGTCAGCGTCGGCGGGCTCGCGCGCCGCAGGTCACCGCACGGCACCTGGAGCAGGCGCGCGGCATCCTCGGCGCGCTGATCCTCGACCCGCCGATGATCCCGGCCATGGCGCGCCTGCATCCCCCGGCCTGGTTCCGCGACGAGGGATGCCTCGCGGTGATGCGCGCGATCTTCTGCGTACAGCGCTGGCCCGACCTGGGCGTCGAGGACGTCATCGAGGCCCTCGAGAGCCACGGCGATCTCGACCGTGCCGGCGGGCCGGGCGCCGTCCGCGACCTCGTCCAGCCAGGGCCCCGGCTCGATGCGGGGAAGAACGAGCTGGCGATCGCGCGCGCGAACATGGCGCCCGTCGTCGACGACCCGCTCGTGCAGTTCTCGGTGGGACTGCTCGACGCGTGGCCGGAGGACCCGGCCGCGCCCGACTGACCCGCACCGTGGCGCGGGTCTTCGCGACGACGTTCATGTCCGCCGAGCCGGGGCCCGGGCGGTCCTTGGCTCGATCCCTCCGGCGCCCGTTGTCCTTTGTCAGAATGCTGCCACGTCGGCCTTGGGATCCCGGGACACAAGGGCTTGGTGCCGCACGACTACGGCCTGACAGCGCGCCCGCCTGGTCGTGGGCTCCCGGCGCTTCGCGGGCCCATTCTGACAACGCATTCTGGCAACGCTCCCGCACGTCGCAGCAGGGGCTAACTCGTTGGCCCGACGCGAGGTGGAGTGCCTGCTCCGTTCCTCGCGTCGGGAGCGCGTTGCCACTACGTCAGGCGGGGAGGTAGCCCATCTCCCGCAGCTTCTCGAACCCCTCCGCGTTGATGATGTCGTCCACCTCGTTGACGACGCCGGCGCACAGGGGGTCATCCCGGACCTGGTCGACCACGGTCCGGAGCGTGATGAGCCAGTGGTAGAGGCGGGTGGCCTCGTCCTGGGCCTCGTGGGCGCTGCTCCTCTCGGAGAACGTCCGCACCTTCTCGCTGACGTGCCGCTCGAAGCGGTTGTAGAGCGGGCGCACCGTGGCGTCGCGACAGAGCCAGTCCTTCGCGAGCCGAAGCTCGGCGAAGAACTCGGTCAGCCGCTTGTGGTCCTTGACCGCCTCGTTCATGCGCGCGTTCACCCGGGCGGTCCTCTCTTCGGCCGCGGCCAGCGACTCGTCCAGGGAGCCGTGCGCCTCGACGAGCTCCTGGATCCGGCCGAGCCCTTCCCCGGTCGAGGCCTTCGCGACCTCGCGGCCGACGGCGGCGAGCTCGGAGAGCGACACCTGGAGCTCGGCCATGTCGCGCGCGAGCTTCATGGCCGCCCGGCCGTCGGCCGCGGAGAGGCCCATGTCCAGGCGCGCGTCCTGGAACGCGGCCGCGTGCTCCAGCGAGGTCCCCTTCGCCCGACGGTCGGCCTCGAGGGTGACGAGCTTCTCGACGTCGGCGGCGGTGAACCCGTGGCTCGTGGCCGCCCGGGCGAGCTGCGTCCAGCCGGCGAGGAGGGTCGACTCCTTCGACGACATGGTGAAGGGCGTCGCGGCCGGGGTCTCGTCGCCCTCCTCGGTCTCGTCGGGCGCGCCCGACTCGGGCTCCGGCGCCCCGATCTCGACGCCGATCTTCCTCGCCAGCTCGTCGCGCCACGCCGGCTTCGTCCACGAGAGGAGCTCCCAGAGCTCGCCCAGCGCGAACAGGACGTAGGCGAGGGCGTCGCGGTCGGACGCGAGGAGGGAGCGTGCCGCCTGCACGAGCTGGGCGACGGTCTCGCTGTTCACGAGCTTCGATGACGCGCCCTCGCCGCCCGGGTCGAGTACGGCGTCGACGGCGTCCGGAACGAGGTCGAGGAGCTTCGGCTCGTCGAGCGTGCGGAGCGCCGGCAGCGCCATCGGCCCCATGGCCTTGGCGCGCGCGATGAGCTCGTTCGACTTCCCGCGGAGGCCCTTCGGGAGGGCGACGCCCGTGAGGTCGATGGCGACGCAGCGCGAGAGGATCGGGTTCCGGATGCCGGTCCGCTCCGACAGGCAGGTCCCCTCGCGCGGGTTGCAGGCGAGCACGGGGACGCAGCCGATGCGCAGCTGGTCGCTCTGGACGTTGCCGGAGAGCGAGAACTCCGGCCGCCCCTGGAGCAGGCTGAGGAGCCGCTTGAGGACGCCGCTCTCGGCGTCGAGGTACTCGTCGAAGATCCCGATCGGCGCCGAGAGCAACGGGCGCGGGACGCGCTTCCCCTTGTCCGACACGTAGAGCAGGTTGCTCTCGGTGCAGTCGCCGACGAGGACCAGGTCCCTGGCCGGGTCGCCGCCGAGGATGAGGCAGACGATGATCGCGGTGGTCGTCTTGAACTGCTGCGACTCGCCGATCAGGACGTACGAGAGGTGGTTCGCGAGGAAGGGCGTGCCCTCCTGGCGGGCGATCGCCGAGAGGATCATCAGGCCGCCGGCGAGCCGGTGGATGCGCGTCGGCAGCAGGTAGAGCGCCGGGATGTTCGGCTCGGGTAGAGAGGCGCGCTGCGTCCTGCGGCGGAGCTCGGCCGCCCCCGCCGGCGTGAGGACGATCCATGAGGCCGCGCCCTCCGCCGCGGTCTGCTCGAGCTTCATCACCAGGCCCGCCTCCTCGAGTGCCTCGACGTAGCGGTAGCAGGTCCGAACCGACGTCGGCTTCGGCTGCGTGCGGTTCAGCCGGCGCCGGAGCCGCTTGATGGTGTGCGGACCGGGCGCGAGCAGGCTCAAGAGCGCGGTCTCGAGCGCGACGTTCTTGCTTCTGGCCATGGCGTACCTCCAGCCCCATCTCTACTCCGCGGAATTCATCGGGCGCAGCGAATTCTGCAGGAGTCCATCGCGAACTGGCTTGATGTGCCTGCTGGGCGTACAATTGGCACATCAAGCACCGGAGGATTCGTGGGATACGACATCATTCGGCTGGAAGACGCATCGCCGCGCCGGCTCCTCGGCCGGAAAGCCAAGCGGCGCAAGAAGAAGCCGCGCGCGCGGGTGGCCCTGCGGCTGAACCTCGACCTGGTCCTCGCGCTCGACGCCTACGTCGACGGCTGCATCGAGGACGGCGAGCGCATGACGAGGACGAGCGCGATCGAGGCCGCGGTCAAGCAGTTCCTCGTGAAGAAGGGGGCGCTCTAGTGTCGGCCTCGATCGTCGATCTCCGGCGGCCCGCGCAGGCGCCGGCCGCGATCCAGTTCCCGGCCTCGCGGGCCGACGTGGTCGACCTGCGCACCGCCACGCCCTCCGCGCCGCCGCCGCCGGCCGCGACCGTCGTCGACCTGCGGCCGCCGCGGCGGCCGGTCTCGGGCGGCACCATCACGTTCTCGGTCCGGCGCTCGATGCGGATCGAGCGCGCGCGGTCCTGCCGGACCCGGCCGAGAACGCGCGCACGATCGAGACGTCGCGCTCGTCGGGCTCGATCGAGAACGGCATCGAGGGGCGGTGGCGACCCACCAGGTCCAGGAGGAGACGACCCGCCTGGAGCAGTCGGCGCCTCGGACGGGAGAGTGCCGTCGTGAGCGGGCGCCGGAAGCGGGGCGCGCGCTCGAACCCCGACCGCTCGAAGGACCCATCCGACCCGGCGTGGATCGCCAGCCGGATGCGGGTCGTGGGGTCGCGGAAGCTCTCGCCGGACACGTTGAAGCTGTTGATGAAGATGTTCATGGACTACTTGGACCGGAAGGACGCGGAGTCATGAAGACCAGGACGAAGCGCCGCGCGATCTGGATCTACATGAGGCGCAGCGGCGACAAGCAGCACGAGAGCCTCGGCCGCCAGGAGGACGAGATCACGGCGGACGAGGTCGTGAGGACCGCGGACGAGGTCGTGCGCCCGTTCTACGTCGACGACGCCGTCTCGGGCACGCTGGCCCTCGAGGCCCGGAAGGGCGGGGCGAAGCTCCTCGCGGCCGTGAAGGCCTACGAGCCCCGCGCCGACGTCGAGCAGGTGATCGTGATCGACGACGTCAGCCGCTTGAGCAGGGAGCGGAACCCTTACACCGTCGCCGCCTTCTTGGGGCCGTGCTTCGACAAGGGCATCGCGGTCTTTTTCCGCCGCGACCGGCTGTGGTCCACGGACCCGATGTTCGAAATCATGTTCTCGCTCCACCGCCGGCGCGCCGCGGACTTCAGCGCCGACCTCTCGGGCAAGGTCTTCGAGGGCCAGTTGCGCGCCGCGCAGTCGAAGAACGCGCACGTCGGCGGCCGACCGGACTACGGCTACGACCGGATCGTCTGCGACGCGGACGGGACGCCGCTGCGCCGGTACGTCGTGACCGACGACCTGTTTCTCCATGCCTACTCGGTCGATGGAAAGGCGGAGCTCGACGAGCCGCTCCCGCCGCGCATCAAGAAGGCCGGGGGCCCGCTCGGCCCTGCGGGGATCGGCAAGTCGCTCGGCCAGTACATCGTCCTCGCGAAGACGATCGTGGAGACCAGGACCCTGGCGATCAAGCTCTGCTACGAGGGCGTGATCGACGGGAAGGTCCCGATGGCGATCGCGCGGGACCTGATCGCGCGCGGCATCCCGAGCCCCGGCCTCAAGGGCTGGCGCGGCGACACGGTCGTGCGGCTGATCAAGAACTCGATCTACCGCGGGCAGGACTACTTCAATCGCCGCTCGCGGAGCGCGTTCTCCGGCGTCCGGCGCGGCGAGGACGGCCTCCTGCATCGCGTCGCCTCCGACGACCCGGCGAAGCTGCCGAGCAAGGCCGGCAGGTCCGTCCCGCAGGAGCACTGGGTCGTGAAGGAGCTCGACCCCGCGCTGGCCTTCGTGACGAAGAAGGACTGGGACCGCGCCAACGCGATCATCGCCTCGCGCCGCCCGATCAACCGCGGTGGCACCTACGCCGATCGAGTGCGGACCTCGCCGCACCTCCTGGGCGGCCTCGTCACGTGCGCGCACTGCGGCCGGAAGATGCAGGTCATGAAGCGGGCCGGCAACAAGCCGCTCCTCTTCACGTGCGCGACGAACAAGCAGGAGCCGGACAAGTGCGCCTGGAAGTCGATCCAGGCCCCCAAGCTCGACGCCTACGTTCTCGACCTCCTCGAGACCGTGATCCTCGAGCAGCCGCTCTCGGAGCTCCGCAAGGCGGCCGAGCGGGTCCAGGCCGATCGGGAGGGCAAGAAGCCCGCGGACCCGACGCCGAAGCTCCGCGCCGCGATCGCCACGGAGGACGCGAGGATCAAGGCGCTCTGGACGCGCTTCGAGAGCCCGAAGACGCGCCGCGAGCTCCTCGACGACGTCCAGCGGCAGCTGCTCGCCGCGAAGCAGGAGAAGGCCGCGCTCGAGGCGAAGCTCGCCGAGGTCGAGTCGGCCAGGCCGAACCCGAAGGCCGTCGCCCGCACGGTCGACGCCTACATGGCCCGGATCCGCGAGATCCGCGAGTGGCTGCAGTCGGACGACCCTGCGAAGCGGAAGACCGCGGTTCGCGCGACGGTCGGCGGGCTCAAGCTGCGCTTCGAGCAGAACGCGGACTGGCGGAAGCAGTCCGACCCGGCCTACCTCCTCGACGAAGGCGAGATCGAGCTGAAGGACGAGCTCGGTATCGGTTCCCTCGCATCCGCCTGAGCGTCCGGTTCTCGCGCGCCAGCGCGGCCGCGAACGCGGGCAGGTCGGCCTCGAGCACCTCGAGCCCGCCCGGGTCGAAGGCCGCGAGCGCGTCCTCGCCGCGCACGAGGTGGAGCGACGCGCGCCGCTGCGTCCCCGCCTCGGTGAGCAGGAGCGTGCCCGTGGGCACCTCGAACGCCGCGAGCCCGAGCCGGGCGGGGACCTTCGCGCGCGGCGGGGCCCAGCGCAGGCGACCCGCGATCATGAGGTGGAGCACCGCGAACCGCGCGCCCTCGAGCGCGAGGACGACCCGCTTGCCGAGCCGCCGGGCGCCCTCGATCGTCCGCCCCTCGAGCTCCGCGGGGGGCGGGTCGACCGTCCGCAGGAGGAACGGGCTCGCGAGCCGGACGCGCTCGAGCGGCTGACCCGCGAGGAGCGCGGTCAGCCGCTCGACGTAGACCGTGACGTCGGGGAGCTCGGGCACGGGCCGCGATCTTCGCTCGCGGCGGCGGCTCGGCGGGGCCGGCCTGCCGCCTCGTCCGCGGCCCGTACGGGCCCGTGCGTCGACGGGCTCAGATCGGGTCGGTGCCCTCGCGGGGGCGACGGCCCTCGCCGCGGGGGCGGCGCCGGCCGCCGGGCTGGGCGCCGGGCTGCTCGCCGGGCTGGGCGCCCGGCTGGGCCCGCCGCCGCGCGCGCGCCGCCTCGAGGAGGGCGACGCCCGTGCGGCCCGCGAGCTCGTAGAGCCCCGTCTGCTGGAAGATCGGGTAGTGCTTGTAGCGGGCCCGGGCGGCCGGCGAGAGCGGCACGAAGATCGACAGCCCGCACCAGGTCCCGCCGACGTCGACGCGCCGGGGCGACACCCGGTGCCCCGCGAGCAGCTCGCGCTCGAACCAGGTGAAGAAGTCCGCGAGCGGCGCCGCGTCGAGCTCGTTCGCCGCGTAGAGCACCTCGAGGAGCGCCTTCGCGTCGTAGAAGAGCTCGTCGGGCGCCATGTCGAAGCACGGCTTGAGGCCGAGCGGCGCCGCGAGCTTCTCGCGCGCGAGGAGCGGCGCGAGCACGGGCTCGAGCCGGGCCGGGAGCTCGGCGAGCGCCGCCTCGCGGACCGTCGTGTAGGTCGTGAACATGTTCGGCGCGTCGCCCGCGCGGATCTTCCCGGCGAGCGCCTCCCCGTCGAGCGCGGGCTCGGCGCACACGGCCTTCAGCACGGCCTCGTAGTAGGTGTTCGGCGCGCCCACGACCGTCTGCGAGCCCATGACGACCTTGGCCGTCTCGCGGAAGGCGTGGTAGTTCTCGAGCGTCCCCTTCCCGCACTGCTGCAGGAACAGGAGCTCGACCGAGCCCTGGAGCGTGCGGCGCCACTCGGCGCAGGCCTTCGCCGTCTCGACGACCTCGAGCCACTTCGGCCCGTCGGGCTTCTCGGGCTTCTCGTCGCTCGACATCTCGCCGAGCCGCCCGCCGTGGTCGAGGAAGATCACGGCGTAGCGCTCGGCCGGGAAGCGGTCGCGGACCCAGGCCAGGTAGTCGCGCAGGGTCGAGGTCGCGGCGCTGTCCTCGCCCGCGAGCTGCTCGACCTCCTCCTTGCCCTTCGTGAGCACGTAGCGGCGCAGACCCTCGCGGTCCGTGAAGTCGGCCTGGCAGGTCACGACGACGTCGTCCGAGACGACGCCGCGCCCGAGCATGTCGAGGATCGGCCGCCCGCACGGCTCGAGGTTGTTGTCGTAGTTCATGTAGTAGACGAGCGCGTACTTCCAGCGCTTCGTCGTCGTCGGCGCCTCGTCGGCGCGGGCCGCGCCGGCGGGCACGAGCCCCGGGAGCAGGCCGAGGGCGAGCGCGGCGGCGGTGCAGGTGAGGGCGCGGGCGGGCCGTCGCGCGGCGCGGAGGGCGGTGCGGTCCATGGAGGGCTTCCTTCCGGCGCGGATCCTCCGCGGCCGGGCAGGGGCCGACCGTCACGCGAGCGTCAGATCGCCGGGTCGCCCCCCGGCCCCGCCGGGCCCGGGTCCTTGCGGCGGAGGAGCCCCCTGGACCACAGCGCGCCCCCGGACACCGGCGCGCCGGGCGCGCCAGGCTGCGCGGTGCGCGGCGTCGGCCTCGTCGGCGAGGCGGGCGCCGCGTGCGAGCGCGCGGTCCTGCTCGTCGACGCGCCTCGAGGAGCAGGCACGGGAGCGAGGTCCGGGGTGGCCGCCGCGAGCGGGGTCGCCTGCGCGGCGCGCTCGGCCCCGAGCGCGCGAGCGCTCGCCGCGAGCCCGGGCGCGAGCGCGGCGGCCGCGGTCCCGCC